>JAYTKZ010000168.1:0-2647 GCA_043729885.1 bacterium | reverse complement strand
AAAAAAATTCTTGATCTTAAAGAAAAACCACTAAGAGAAAATATAACACTGGATGGAAAAATAAAAAAACAATTATGAGAACATATATGAATAGTATTTGATGCAAAGTATACATTTGCAGATTATATTGTTGGAGACAATAATATGTTAGCATTTAATGCATCTAAGGCAGTAGCTCAAAAACCATGAATCGTATATAACCCGCTCTTCATCTATGGTTGAGTATGATTAGGGAAAACGCACTTGATGCAAGCAATTGGAAATGATATTATGAAAAATCATCCAGAAAAAGTTGTAACATACTTACCTACTAGTAAATTTATTGATGAGGTAGTAGAAGCAATCAAGAAAAATAAAATGACCGACATGATGAATAAATTTGATAATGTTGATGTACTCATGCTCGATGATGTTCAATTTCTTGCAGAGAAAGAAAAGACACAAGAAATATTTCACAATATATTTAATGAATTTGTATCAAAGAAAAAACAAATTATTCTTACATCAGATCGTGCACCAAGAGAACTTAAGCTACTTGAAGATAGGCTTAGAACTCGTTTTGCAAACTGACTTGTTGTAGATATTCAAGTGCCAAAGTTTGAAACAAGAGTTGCTATCTTGAAAGCAAAATGTGACCAAAAAGATTGTGACTTAGATACAGAATCTTTGACGATGATAGCACAATCTATTACAACGAATGTGAGAGAGTTAGAATGAGCATTAAATATTCTGATGTCAAAGCAAACATTGATGAACAAAGAACTTGATATTGAAGATGTTCGTAGTTGCCTAAAAACTCTTGGATATTCAGTAGACGCAGATTGATCTATTTCACATCAAGCGCAACCAATCAATAATAGAAGTGTATCATATTTCGCAACAATCGTAGAAAAAGTAGCTAACTACTACAGTATCTCAGCAAGCGATATCAAATCAGATAGCAGAAAAAAAGAAATCTCACAAGCACGTCAAATGCTCATGTTCATTGCAAAAAAATATTTTGATTGGACCTTAGAAAAAATTGGTGACTATTTTGGTGGTCGTAATCATGCTACAGTAATTTATGCAACAGATACTTTTGAAAAGCAGTTGAGACATGATAAACAATTGGAGAATGATTTAGTGATGATGATTGAATGACTCTAATATTATTTTCACTATAAGATAATGGAAGTACTCTATACACCTGATAATTGAGATATCTATCTTCATCTTTCATCTGAAGAGCTTCTTGGGTTAAAGAGAATAGGAGATACAATATGATGATTACTCATATCTGTTTTTACAGAGGGGAGATTATTAGGATGAATCGATGTAGAAGTAGTACCATGCCATAAGACTCCATGGTGATGAGCAGATTGTATGCGAATACAGAGCTTACATCATCAAGTCCCATGAAAAATACTTATTTCTTCAGAATTGATTCACAATCTAAAAGAGAAAAAAAAAGAAATGATTCGTATGTGAAATGAGCTGCTTGATTTCAAGATAGATGACTATATGAGAAAGTCATATATTACAAATTTATTAACTTCAAACTCCGCATAAATATCGCTGCTGTCTGCCCCACATTCAATGATTCTTTTACTCACACCATAGGGATTTTCACTACGCTATCTACCCTACTAAGCGTATCTTGTTCAACTCAAGTAACTTCATTTCCAAATACAATTGCCACCAACGGTGGCTTTTTTTGTTGGAAAGTATCTAAATCTATGGCAGTATCAGTAACCTCTGCAGCTACTACCGTATAGTTTTGCGATTTCAAAAATTCTAGTGCGGCACTAGTTGTAAAGAACTCTTTAATATCAATTGTCTCCTCTGCTCAAAGAGAAGTCTTTTTTACCTTTGGTTGCGTATATGGTGATGGAGTATATCAGGTCAAAATCACATCTCGTCAAAGAGCATCTGCAGTACGCAAAATATTTCAGACATTGTAACAACTACGAAGATTCTCAAGAACAACTATATTTTTCATATTCACAACAATGAGATATATTTCGTAAAAAGATTGATTCAGTCATTAGATGACTTAATAACTTCGGGATGAAATTGGAATCAGAGAATTGGTTTTGTTTTGTGTTTTATAATTTCATATCAATGTGTTGATTGTCATAGTCATTCAAGTTCGTCTCACAGGTTTGTAATACAAAATCTATGTGCTTCATGGACAAGATGTGTTTTGGCATCATCCTTGCATATAATTTCAAGATCTCATTCAATACGAGTTGTTTGCTTAGATATAATTCATCAATATACAGACGCTATTAACTCACACCCTAAACAAATTCAAATAATTGGTTTATTCGTCTGCTGAATAATATGCATTTCTTGAGCGAATGCTTTGTATGCATATGTATGAGTGCTACTTCAAGTTAGTATTATGCAGTCAAATGGCCTAGTGTCATACCCACCGACTTGACGATATGAAATATAGGTAAAATATGTATCTATAGAAAAAAGTTTGTGAATTTCATTGATGTGAATTGAGCTATTGTTGATGACAAGAATATGCATTTGAGATACCTAGGATATAAATAAATCAAGCAATGGATTGCTTCGCTTTGCTCGCAATGACAGTGTTCTATATTTGATGTATATCAATAACAACATTTTTTCCTTTCTGCAGCATCCACATCCATTTTTT
>JAYTKZ010000167.1:0-1841 GCA_043729885.1 bacterium | reverse complement strand
ACAACAGTAAATCCTTTGATTCCGTTGATACTGCTTGTGATTGCATTCATTACAACGTTCATCTGAAATGTTATGTTGGCAGGAGTATATAACCTTTTCTATTCAACAAAATATTATGATTTGTGAAAAATGTTTAGTAATGGATTATTGTCTAATGTAATTATTTTCTTTGCATTTATACCTTTGTACCTAGTATACTATAATAGCATCAATAATTTATTTATGGTATTGTGATTCCATATTATATTTGCTATATTTGCGTGTTATACACATGTAGAGCTGCTGACAAACCCAAATTATAGCTCATCTCATCTCATTGGAACAACTATATGAGTAGCTGTATCTGCAATGTTATTTATCGTTATTCAAAGTGTCTTTGAAGAAAAGGATAAAAATTGATATGTTCTGTTAATACCACCATTCATCTGATATATATGTATCCCATTTTTCCATGCACTCTGGGAAAAGATATACTATAAGTTTTATGAAAATGGTAATGATTTCCTCTATTTGCCAACACTTCAAGAAATTAATACTCAAGATATAATGACAGCACAAACAACAACAAATAGTGATATTACTGTAGATTTAGGATAAATAAAAATAGTAGTCAGCAGTTAGCAGTTAGTAGCTAGCAATTACTGACTACTGCGTACTAGCTACTAACTACTATTCATGAACTATACATATAAAAAGATTGCATTTATTAAAATAATTCTGGGAATAGTCATTATCTTGACTACAATTTTTCAGATAAATGTTTTCTCAGATGAGATACTTTGAGTTATATTCTTTCTTCTTTGATTATTTTTGATATCATGGTGAGTTGGATATTTTATATTTCGTTTAATCCAATACGCACTAAAGCAATACCATAAATATGAGCATGAAAAAATGATTGAAGCATATAAGTTATCACTACTTTTCAGTTGTTATATAGTAGCAAATATCATACTTATCATCATGGAGAAACGAACAAGGTTAGTTGGTATCAACATATTAATTGGGTTCGTTATTATACAAATTCTTTTAGTATATGATCGTAGCGAAGATGGAAAATAATATTACGACATATGAGATAGTAGTTGAACAACTACAAACTGTTTTTGATCCTGAATTTCCACTAGTAGATGTCTATACAATGGGGCTAATTTATGATATAAATCCAGATGATAATGAGAAACATATAGTAATTACTATGTCTTTCACATCACCAAGTTGTCCTGCTGCAGAGCTAATTGAAACTATGATAAAGAATGCAGTTTCTGAAAGACTACCTACATACACTCTCGAGATTGTCATAGTACGAGATCCAGCTTGGACATACCATATGATGAAAGATGATGATCTGAAAAGGATGTTTGAGTAATGGCAACTTCGTTGCAGGGACTAGGGACTGGGGATTAAGGACTAGAAATGAGAATAGCATAATATTATGCTGTTTTTTTGTATCATGCAATAGATGCATTAGAGTAACGAAAGTCATCAGTTACATTTTCTACTTCCATAAATGATGGTATATGTACTTCCTGATCTGGATGTGTTTTCTCTATTTCCATCAATCAAATATCTCATGGCTGTAGTCTGTTTCTAGGATATGTAAATGTATCGAATGAAAAATATTGATCATCATAGAGAAAATACTCTCTATTTTTGATGATTTTATCTGTATTCAGTGCTTGCATAAGTGCATATTGATAGTACTCTTGTGATGTTAACTTCTTTTCTTTTTCTAGATACTTTTGTGGTCACTTAATAGTATGAAAGTATCCAGTAAATAATCATTGCATGAGTTTACGCGCTCTATGAATACCAGTACCAGCAAGAGAATTAAGATAAAA
>JAYTKZ010000166.1:0-1717 GCA_043729885.1 bacterium | reverse complement strand
GTTCCATAGTAGATTTGTACTTTTGTATGTCCATTATTTTAAATAAGTATAAATGTTTATGTAGTATAATAATATGGTGATTATTCTCAAGAGAAGAGTAAACGACTGTATTTGGTGGAATAAGAGAAAAAAGATGATTTTTTTGCAAAAAACATAGTTTTAAGTATACTATATATACTGATTTAGTTATGCATTAATGAATGAATCCAACGCATATATCAGACAAAGAGATAGTAGAGAAATGATGAAATAAAAAACATATTTCATCAATCTCACATATACAGTCTAATTTAATAGATATATTTTCACAAACTTTAGAAAAAACTAATACTCAAAATTGAACTTTATCTTTAGAGGAAATATATAGTAAGTCATTACAACAAATTATGGCGTATTGACAATGAGATTTAGTATGACCGTTAAAAAAGTCTCTTTGAAAGAATAAAAAAGATACACTTTCGTACAGTGATGTTCGTGATGTTAAAATATCATTGAATGATATTATTGAAGCATTTAAGTCAATCTCAGTTAGAAGTAAATTACTACCTGAACACGATACTGTAATAGCTAAAGCATTTCTGTCTCGTATAGAAACAACCATTCAATCATTTTCAGTTGAGATATGAAATATCTTTAAAACTGTCATTTTAGATAATGCTCAATATATTTTCTCTTTAGAATATTTGTGAAAGTGATTACAAAAGTTTTTTGATGAGTGTAAAAAAGCTTGAACTGAATTACCATTAGATGATATAGATAAAATCCATGATACTACTATCTCATTTTCTGATATTGAGTTACAATCATCTATTACTGGCCTTACCACAAAGGAAGAAATTAAAAAGTCGCGTATAGCATGAAAAATTCCTACTAATTCATCACAAGAAAAATTACTAAATACTCATATGACTTTATATTGAGTATCAAAGATTCAAACCATATTTAATAAATATAAAAATACTGAAAATAGACTTAAAACAGCGTATGATTTTTGATGAATTGAAGATATTTGGAGTTGATTGTGAATAAGTGATAGTATACTTGCAGACACATACCCAGAATTAAAGGTCGTGTTAGAGGATCCAACTGTTTCCGATGCTGATAAATTTGTAGCAAGAATGAAATGGGTAGGAGATTATTTATCTGCTCAAAATAACCTATTGTGATGAGTACTTACAAAACTTTCACAAAATGGTATGAATTTTTCATTGTTGATTGATACTGATCAACAGATATATCTAGATGCATTCAAAGGTAGCTGGATTCAATCTAAGAAATGAACTGATTTAATAGATTACTTTGATTCATTCTGAGTTGATAAAAAAGAAGCTTTGTGACTTATTGATATGTTCTTTTCAACTAAAAATGAATCTATATCAGTAAAAAGTAAACAATGAGACGATATTACTGTAAAAGTAGATAAGTTGTTATTCTCATGAAAAACGCTAGAAGAAAATTGTCATTTATTGCAAACACAATGATTGCCATTTTCATTTACACTTTCAGGTGAGTGATTAAGTACCAATGAACTTAAAAAAATACATACTAAGAAAGATTGATTCTATGCAGATAAAATTCCAGATGCACTAACAATTATTATATGAGCAAAAGCACTTGGAGATATGAGTAATGAAGAGTTCGAATGAATTTCAAAAGAACTCCAAGAAAAGGTCAATCAAAAAACTTTTGCTACAGAAAATGCATGACTCCATGGAAA
>JAYTKZ010000165.1:0-1548 GCA_043729885.1 bacterium | reverse complement strand
ATCTATATGTCAGAAATGTCTGCATTTCTTGCAAAAGCTATTTTTGATGATGCACTTAAACATGAAAAAGAAGAAGTAGAAGAATATAATCGCAAGATTGAAAAGCTCCAACAAGAACTCCATGATGCTTGGTATACAGTACATGAAAGCCACAGTGAAAAAACAAACCAACACAAAGGTTGATATTTTTCAGTAGAAAAAATGTATGAACAAAAAATCAATGATATTCTCTGGGATTTTGCTATCAAGAAAACTAAATATCGCAAAAGATTAAAAGAAACATTGTTGGATAATAACATTGATGATAGAGAAATCATGGGAATCATGCATGAAGTTCCAGTACATCAAAACAAATCAACTGAATCATTTGTAGATAGATGTTTGGCACTCAAAAGACAAATCATAGACTCTCAACATAATTTTCATGGACTCAAAGATGCTGATGCAACACATAAACTCAATAAATATAAAATTAACTCTAAAGCAGATATCTATGACCTCAGCAATGATCTTGCAATCATGGAGTTTGACGAAAATGATGTATTACAAGTATTACAACAAATTCAACCAGTCCCATTGAAAGAAAAGACTGCAGTTATTCCATGAGTACTAACATTAATACTCTATACTGCAGGACATATTGAAGGTGCTACACAATCTGTATGGCAAGTACTTGGTGAATGAGATGAAACTAAAACATTTATGTATACTGGTGATATTGGTAGATCAAAGCAACCTTCATTGACTGGGAAACCAGACTTACCAACTGAAACTATAGATTATGTAATTACTGAAGGAACATACGCAGGAAGAACTCATCAGGATCGTGAAGGTGAAATAAAAAAAATCATTCATGATATTGGTGCGGCAAAGGATATCTGTATTGTACCAGTGTTTGCACTCCAAAGATTACAAGATGTACTTAGCATACTAGTAGATGCTGTTCACAAAGGAACTTTGAAGCTTAATGACTGAGAAAAAATATACTGTCATACTCCACTTGGATATGTTTTAACAAAAGAATACCTACTCCATGATACACAAGGAAGATATAAAAATCTCAATGATAGGAATATTGTAGAATGGATTGAAGGGACACAAGAAGTGGTAAATCTTCTCAAAAAAACAGGTAGAAAGATTATTATGTGTTCTGGAGGAATGCTAGAAAGAGGTACTGTAATGCAATATATCGACAAAGTAAATACAAATAAAAATGCAAGTATTATTCTAACTGGATTCCAAGTACCAGGTACAAATGGGTACAAGATTCTTCACGGAGAATTTGAGGAGCCTGTATATCTCAATAATAAATTAGTTAAATCTAACGAAGCATATATTGGTAACTACCCTCTTTCTGGACATGCTGATCACGAAGAACTTCTATCATATTTGACTCACCTTCACTATGGAAAGGATGCTCATGTTACGATAGTGCATGGTGGACCTGCAAGGCATACATTAGCTGCTGATGTGAAGACTGCTAAGCCAGAACTTACAATGAATGTGCCGGATGAAAATGGTATTACATTTGAGATGTAGGGGCTTTGC
>JAYTKZ010000164.1:0-3262 GCA_043729885.1 bacterium | reverse complement strand
ATAAAAAATATATATTGTTATTCGTGACTGTATTTCCCGACCTAGGTCGGGTCGCATCTATGATGCGAAGGGGGTAAGGTGATTCGTCGTGGACAAGCTGTAGGGACATGCTTATGCATGTCCTTCGACGTATATATAGGACACGCTTCTGCGTGTCCCTACAATATATTATTCTTGCGCATCTTTTTTATCATTTTTATCATTTTTATCCACTTCACGAGATCCTTCGCTCTGCTCAGGATGACGACTAGAATTCTTTTTTAATTCATCAATTCAACCTTTGATAAAATCCTTTACTTTTCCCATTAAACTTTTTCATTTTGGGGTCATACTCGCTCAAGCAACACCTAAAAGAGTAGTTCCTAATATGGCACCTACAAGTAGTTTATTTATCTTTTTTTCAAATTTTGGCATAATGTATCACGTAGAATTCTAAAGTGCTATATTGTTATAGAGAATTGAAAAGATATTGCAAGAGGTGATGAAAAAATTATTCCTATATATTGAAAAAATATATAGCTATATAGTAGCTATCACAACGACTTATAATAAAAAATGACTTGTAAAAGTATGCATAAAATCGTAAAAAGAAAATAGTCTTAGATGATAGATTAATTTTATTTTTATGAACATAATGGTTAAAACTGCTTTAGTTACTTGATGAGCATGATTTGTGGGGTCTCACTTATGCGAGAAACTGCTTGCCCAGTGATATAAAGTGATTTGCCTTGATAATTTTTATACATGAAGCAAGCAAAATATAAAGCGTTTTGAAGATAATACTGCATTTTCTTTTATACTGCATGATGTCATTACACCATTATTTTTGCCAGAGTCGATAGATGAAATATATCATCTTGCCTGCCCCGCATCGCCAGTACATTACCAAAAAGATCCGATTTATACTCGAAAAACATCTGTCTATGGTATGCACAATATGCTTGAATTAGCGAAAGAAAAGAACGCTAAAATATTATTTTCATCTACATCAGAAGTATATGGCGATCCAGAAGTTCATCCACAACCAGAGACATATCGAGGTAAAGTAAATACGATATGAATTAGGAGTTGTTATGATGAAGGGAAAAGAGCCGCTGAAACAATATGTATGGACTACCACAAGCAATATTGAGTAAAATTGAAACTTATTAGAATATTCAATACATATGGTCCATATATGGACAAAGATGACTGACGTGTTGTCTCAAATTTCATCAATCAAATATTAGAGAATAAACCAATTACTATCTACGGAGATTGATCACAAACCAGAAGTTTTCAATTTGTGTCAGATTTAATTGCATGAATATATGCTATGATGCAATCTGATGATAGTATTGTATGACCAATAAATATTTGAACACCATTTGAATTTTCCATGAAAGAATTAGCACAAAAAATACTTGAATTAATCCCTGAAAGTACAAGTACGATTGAATACAAGCCACTCCCTGGAGATGATCCAAAACAAAGAAAAGCTGATAATACTCTAGCAAAAAACCTATTTTGATGGGAACCAGTAGTTCAATTAGATCAATGACTCCTCCATACAATAGCATATTTCGCATTTATATGATGACACCCTCTTGGGAATTCATTACGTTCACATATGCAACATATTTTAAAAAATCAAACAGTATAAATGATATATGATGCAGAATGAAATAATACACTATATGAAGAAGAACCTCTCAAAAAGAAATTGCTCCGTAATGGATTTCGATTATATTTTTTCGCATTTGTGGCTGCACCTGCTTGATATATTGCAAAAATGGTTGCATCGCACAGTTTATCAGTAGAAGATATTGGTTTATTTTATTCAATATTATGAGTAATTAGTTTATTGGCAACATACAATGATTTGTGATTAACTGAGGCATTACAATACTTTTTACCACACTATTTGATTGATAAAGAATATGGTAAAGCAAAATCAATATTAATATCGACATTTTATATACAATTATTTAGTTGATTACTGATTGGATGATTAACTTTTTTTGTTGCTCCATGGTTAGCAGTACACTACTTCAAATCACCTAATGCAATACCAATTTTACAAATATGTTCAGTCTATTATTTAATATTAAATTTCTTTCAAGTGTTGCAATCTATATTTATTGCAACTCAAAACGTTAAACGATCACAATGAGTAGAAGCAGTAAGGATGTGGTGAGTAGTACTCTTTGTGTCAATATGAGCATGGACTAATACATTCTCTGCATCTCATTATGCATGATTCTGGTTATTATGACTTATATTAGCAACGATTATTTGTGCTGTATGAGTCTTTAAACATTTTTCTTGGATACGATGATATAAAACTGAATTTGATAAAAAGATACTGTATCAACAACGATGATACGCATTTTGGATTATGATATGAACAAATGCTACTATACTTCTTGCTGCAGTAGACCAACAACTAGCATTATATTTTTTTTGAACAAGAGCCGCATGATATCGAACAAACTACTTATCATTGCTCAATATCATCCATGTTATATCAATGCCAATAGTAGCATATCTCTTTCCATTATTAAATGAGTTACACAAAAAAAATCAGCAAGAGAAAATTAGACTCATAAATAAATTATTATATTGATGATTTACTATATTATGAATCATCATTTGATGAGTGTTCTATATACGATGACCACAAATAGCAGTCCTATTTTTTTGAAATAATTTTATGGAATCAGGTATCTTGTTGCAAAAAGCAGCTCCATTTGTATTTTTGATACCACTGGTTGGAATAGCATTTCAAAACTTAGCAAGTCGTTGACTAGCAAAGCAAAGAGTATTAGTATTAATACTTGGCATTGTTACTACTCTGTTGTGTAGTTTGTTATTTATTAACAAGGTTTGATTATCTGGAATTATTTACGGAACAGTTTTTTGACAAATAATTATGATCCTTAGTGCAGTCTATGTGATGAATTCTTCACAAAAGTTTACATAGTAATATATTTAGCATGGAATATATAGTCCAAGAGACAAAACATAGTAAAAGATGGCTAAACCGACCAGAGTACATCCTCTCTGTAGAAGATAATTTGTCAAAGAAACATAATCTTTCTTTGCTTATACTAAGTTATAACAACAACAAGCAACTTTTTGATTTACTTGATGTAATTAGTAGTGATCCTCTCTATGGAAATTTCGCAATAACGGTAGTCCAAAATTCTGATAAATCAAGCACGTTTAATGAGTTTGAAGAACATATCGTGACATATAAAGAAATTACTGTAATATATCCCAA
>JAYTKZ010000163.1:0-1643 GCA_043729885.1 bacterium | reverse complement strand
TATAAAAAAAGATACCATCGGTATCTTTCTACTAATCCCTAGTCCCTGTTCCCTAATCCCTCTTTAATACACACGAAGTGTGTATTAAAGTTGACTATATAAATCATCCAATTTCTCAGTTTTTTCTACTTCAGCTTGAGCTTTTAATACTTTATTTTCTGCTTGTTCAGAAATTAATTTCCATCTATTTTGTCTAGACTCTCTTTGAGCAAGTATTGCTTCTTTCTCTTTTTCATCTTCAGCGATAAGTATTTGTAAGTTCATTTGTTCTTCTATATAAATTTCATAGAGTCTTAGTATTTGAAAACCTCGCAACTCAGATACTTTTTTAACTACATGTTGTTCTCAACTTTGTACCGCAATAACAAAATCTGGTTGTCATTTATCTGCAACTTCTTCTAACATACCATCTGAACTAAATGAAGCTGCAACAAGCTGAATCAATAGTTCTCGGTCAAAATCTTCTTTCAATTCTTCTGGTATCAGATAAGGCATAGGAGCAAATGTACTCACATATTCTGTATATCGAATCTGATCTTTTATATCACCAGAAATTGTTCAGTAGATTTTTTCATATTTTTCTACAGTCTCTTTTTTTTCAGCTTTGTCTCTCATTTCCATGAGATATGCTTGAAAGTCGAATAGCATTGTAATTGAGAATTAAGAATTAAGAATTATAATGAGTCCCACCATTGAGTTATACGTTGTTTATATTTTTCAACTCAATCTGCAAGCGTTTTTTTGTCTGGGATTTTTGACAGTATAGTACGAGCAGTCTCATGTCATTGAGTTTCCCAATCTTTTTCACTTTGTTCAGCTCATCGTTTTTTGACTTTTTCACTATCATATGAAATATCTTTTTCCACTTTTTCTACAGTTTTCTCTCGATCTGTATTTTTAATTTCCTCAAATATTTCTTTATTATCTTGGAGCCAAGACTCTCAAAATACTTTTGCTTTTCCCAAAATTCCTGGTTCTTTTGCTACTTTTTCACGCAGTAATGGATCTTTTTTAAATGTAGCAATAGCTTGTCAAACTATAAGTCACAATATTCATATTTGCCATTTTTTCATCGCGTATAATTATAGATAATAAAGTTATTAGTAGAATGATAGTATTTGATAGAGAACTCATAACGAACATAATACACATAGAATTCGTGACCACATATAATCAAACTTAATCATCGGTATGATTGTAACTTTTTGCTGGCTTGTATGCAAGTAAATATTTAGTAAACAAACGAGGATAAAAAGTATTCATCCAAGCAAACTTCATGCAATCCCCAACAAACTCACAATTCAAATATCGAAATAAAGGATTATTATAAATGGTAAAAGTGTCACTACTATCCGAGAAGCCAATGGACTCAGTGAAATATCGCGTGAAAACACTTCTTTTAAATGCTCTAATATAGGTATGTGACTAGAAATCATAGCAGTTAGTCAGACAATACATCATATAAATGCCAATATATTATATCATGAGTTAAATAGTCAATATATACTATCACTTGATATATTATTTCATGTGATGCTAATGATTGCAAGAGAAAAGAGTATTGCGATTATTGTGACTGTAAATCATGAGGAAATAATTACTTCACGCATTTTGATTGCACTTGATCATGTAGTATGATAGAG
>JAYTKZ010000162.1:0-5030 GCA_043729885.1 bacterium | reverse complement strand
TATGTGGTGGGTAGTGTGAAGTGCAATTCTTTGGTATTCATTGTGATTAATTGTATGGACTATACTTTGAGTTGTTGTTTTTGTCTATAATATATTACATAAACACAACAAGAAAGACGAATTTCAAACTATACTTATATATAGTTTTATTGGATTATTATTGTGCTGGGCATGTATTCAACTAACATTAAATTTATTGAGAATATCATCACAATGATCATGATGACCATTCTCTTGGTATAAATCTAATGTATGAGAAAAATATATATTCAATGATCAACTACTTGCAGATAAATCAGTTAAAATTTGATTTAATGCAAATGATGTATTGGATTTGCAATTCCCGCATTATAAATGAGTTATTACTAAGCTCAATACAAGAGGAGATGATGAGTGAATTGTAATCGCGTGAACATACCTACAATACTTTATAAATGATCAATCTACAATTCAATCTGACTGATTCTTGTCTTTATTTTGGGAGAATATATCTGATAACAATGTATGTAATTCATATTTAAGATTAAAAGATCAAAAGAAAAAGTATATTGTTATAGATCCAAATATAGCATCAGTTGTTATGTGAGATTGAAATAAATCACTCTTTGATAGATTCTATGCTGTAGTAACCGCTGATTGAAAACTTCAACAACATGGTACATTAACTATGTTACAAGCCTTATCACAACAATGATACATGAAACTATTTGGGACTAATAATCTTATTACTAAATATGCATTTATATTACCAGATGAACAGCTTTCAATAGGTTTAGGTATTACTGATAAAGAGAAATTATTATTGGAAAGAGCTAAAATGTCAGCTGCAAGATTCTTCCCAAATGGAGATGCTTATGGTAATATTGCATTACAAGCATTTGCAAATAGAATGAATACATATGAAGCAATTTGAGATATATCTGATGTAATTTGAAAACCTATTCGTGAAGATGTAGTTATATGAATTGCGCAATATGTAGATGCGTGAGTAAAGCCAGAAAAATATTCAGATTTACAAAAAAAGATTCAAGAACTAACTCAAGATGAAAAGATTGTATTACAACAGTATTTTGCATTCAAAAAATCACAAAAGGAGAATCCACAACAATTTAGACAATATGTAGTTTCATTAGTATCTCAAAGTATTAATAACTGAAGTCAACTTATAGTTCTTACTGTAGAATAATGGCAACACTGTATCTCTTAGATCGATTGATTCCAAAACATATCGTCCTCAATTGAGTTGATGAAAAGCTTGTAGTTGATGCATGAGATTATGTGATCTATTCACTCCCTGAAGACAATAAACAGTATATTTGAATTAATGTATGATACCCTGTAGAACCAGCTGATAAAACATGAAAATTTATATCAGTTATGAAAGATAGTCAAAAAGAAAAATTCTTGGAGTATCAAAAAAAAGCAGATGTGTTCTATCAAAAATTTAAAGTAGAGTTTCCTGAAGTTTGTAAATGAGCTATCCCAGTTACTTCAAGAGCAGATTTACAGTGACAAAATATATATTTCTACTTTTATGCAGAAGAAAGATATAATTTTGCTGATTTTGTAAGATATTTCAGATGAATTGTCCCAGTACAATTTTTCATATATCAATTATGAGCAAGGGATATGATTAGATATACGCCTAACGCAAGCGATTATTTAGTTGCTTGTGGATGTTGACCATTGAATTGTTGTAGTAATGGAAAATTACCCAGTGTAGAAATGGATAATATTGCCTTGCAATCATTGGAGTGAAGGGATATAGAGAAGCTGAAGTGAAGATGTGGTAAATTGAAATGTAGTGTGGTATTTGAAAGAGAGTTATATGTTGAAGAAACTGAAAAATTCCCTAAGAAATGAGCAATGGGGACTATGAATTGACTTAAATGCGTATGCATTTGATATAATATTATGAGTTGAGAAATAGTAGCAAAAACACAAGAATGAGAAATACTTAGATGACAAAAAACAGCATTTCATTTAAATTCTTAAGTGTTTGGCCATGTTTACTATATTACTATATACTCGATTGTTGATAACTATCTTATTGGTATGAGTAATTTTGTACTTTATTGTAAATCGATTGCGTCAATTATTTGTAAAAAAAGATATAGTAGAACCGCAGGATACATTACCACTTTCTAGTGAAGAAATTCAACAAACAATGGAAGAAGAAATATCTGAAATAGCACATGAAGATGATATAACTGAAGAAGACGAAGACTATAATGATGTAGCAGAGCCTATTGAAACTATTGAAGTTGAAGCTATAATAGAGATTGATGATAGTGGTGAAGAAGAAATTATACTTGAACAAGATGATGTAATTGAAGAAAATATTATAACTAGTAAAGTTGAAGACACTATTGAGCCAGTAGTTGATGTAGTGATAGAAACAACAAATACTCCTAAAGAGCCAGATATTGCAAACAAACAATATGATTACCTCTTTATTTCAGATGATACATCTCCAGAGATGCCCAAAGATTTAGAAGCAGGTCGTAATATAGGGCAGTGACATTCAAGAGATGATATTGTTCGTGATAAATTTGAAAAGCATATTCAAAAAATTCGTTATGAAATTGGGATATTGAAACAAAGAAATGATATATTGTGATATGAAAAGAAACTTGTAGAGTGAATTACATTATTACCAAACGATATAGATTTTCAAAAACAATTGGCTGATTTGTATTTTCATCAAGGGAAATATAAAAAATCTCAATCACTCCTTAAAAAAATATTAATTGATAATCCAAGTGACCACTATGCTCTTTGGCAAGTTGGTGAAATTGCAACTGTAGAGTGAAACAATGAAGATGCATATCTATACTTACAGCAAGCATATGCCACATGTGAAGATAATCCAAAATATTGTTTTTCGTTGGCACAATGGTATTATGACCATGATGCACTAGACCAAGCATTACCTCTTATGGAAAAAATGGTTAAACTCAGACCAAAAAATATTGATTATATTGTCTCACTTTCACATGTACAACATAAAATGTGAATGATAGAGCAAGCTAGACAATCTCTTTTGAGAGCACTAGAATTAGACCCAATGAATCTAACATTAAAAAACTATCTCAAATCGTTATAAAATTTAATTATTAATTGTGACCTTATTAGTATGGCTAAACATCATCGCCCCCCATTTGTTCGTTGGTTTGTCTATTTGTGTGTAATTATTATGGTATTGGCAGTATTTGCCCCATTTGTGTCATATATCTTTATATCTCCAACACAACAATAATATATGAAGTGTCCAAAATGTAGCAACTACGATACGAAAGTACTTGATTCAAGAGTCGTTCAAGACTGAAATGCTATTAGGCGTAGAAGAGAATGTGAATATTGCGAACATAGATTTACTACCTTTGAAAGAAGAGGTATTACAGATTTAGTAGTAATTAAAAAAGATTGAAGTAGAGAATTATACGATAGAGTAAAAATTACAAAAGCAATATTATCAGCTTATGCAAAAAGAAGTATTGCTATGGATAAACTTGAAGAAATTACTGCTGCACTGGAAGTAAATCGATCTGCTGAATGAGAAATATCATCTGTAAAAATAGGTGAGGATATCTTAGAGGCATTGAAAAATGAAGATCCAGTCGCATATATTAGATTTGCTTCTGTATATATGAATTTTGACTCTCGAGAAGATTTTCAACATCTCATGAAGAAATAGTCATTACCTTCCATTGTCACTGTGGTATATCATCAATTGACCACGGTCAGAACTGTGTTCTACAAAGTCCTGTGACATTATATCACAATGCATCACACAAACGCCTGATATGGCGTTTTTTTCATTCCATAATTATTACTTCATATTGATTATTTGTTAGTGGTTTACAATTTTTTCGTGAGAGGGGAATATTTTCTTCTGTATCTTTATCATAGTAGATAACTCATTCAATCCCTTGTTGTATTGCTTCAGGTGTCATTGGTCTATCAGTTTGAATTTTATATTTCTTTTCATGTTGATAACGAGGATGTGAGAAAAATGATACTAGTTTAGTAGCATCAGTTAGTACCAAGAGCCCATATGAATCTTTATCTAGTCTCCCTATATAATTATATTTCTTTTTCCATCACTCTGGTAGAATATCAAAGATTGTTTGATTGTGCTCATCAAGTTTTGATACAGTATATCAAGTGGGTTTATTGAAAAGTACTATATCATAACTTGTAACTTCTCCTTCTACAACTAATGTAATAGGCTCCGTTTCATGTATGACTATAATATCTCATGTATCTACTATCTCTTTTCTATATGAGATCTTTTCATTATTTTTTGATACTAGTCAGCGTTGCAATAAAGTAATTATTGCTCTTCTACTATATCATTTTGCCTGTAAGAATGCTGTAATTTCCATATTTATTGTTTAATAATAATACGATCTGTGTCACTAATATCTGCACTATATGGGTCTTGTGTAGGCATATAGGGGATTAGGTTCTCTCGTTTTTTAAAGGTTATTGGTAGAAGCTTACTATCCAATGAAATAGTAAATGTTCAGTTTCATGAGATAACTTTTAATTTCTCCCATCATGGATAGTATGTGATTTGTAAACTTCACTTCGGTAAAAATGTAATTTGATTAATAATCTTTACTAAATCTTGCGATCATATTTTCCAGAATACTCATCATGAAAGCTGATTGATTCAATCTTGCAATATTGTAATTCAAATTATCATACCTGATTGTCATAGGGTTGCTCATGATACATATGGTATAAACCCATTGTGATAGACATACCATAGTGAATTATCCATAGTTTGAGCTATAAAGTCAGGGTTATTATATGTGACTTCAATATTGAGTGTTCATTCATTAAATGATATTGGTCTAAGTGATTTTACAATTGGATATTGCTTTTTAATACTAGAAGTAAGCTCATTTCGTTTACTATATTTTTGTTTATAGTATCATTTCCCTACCAATGTAGTGGATATAGAATCAAATATTGGAGAGTATTCCAATGTATTATATGTTTCTTGTGTAAATGTAACGCGT
>JAYTKZ010000161.1:0-5892 GCA_043729885.1 bacterium | reverse complement strand
ATTTATTGAAAAGAATAAAGATGCACTTTCTAAAAAAGATAAAAAAATAGATTGGAGAGCAATGAAGATTGAGTTTAATAAATGATTAGATGCTAATGGTGAACCTATTGAAAAACAAGTTTGGCCAGGGAAGACTCCTGCTGAAAAAACAAATACAACAGTTGAAAAAACATATGAACAGATGACAGATGCGGAAAAAATTACAAAAGCACAAGAAGCTATGCAAATACTAGCTTCAGTACAAATGATTTCAGAACGTAATCGTGTAACTGGGAAACAAGAAAACGTAGTAAATTTGACAGCAATTCAAATTACTGCAATAGAGACATTGTCTCAACTTGGTGGTGCAGATTTTGGATATGATGCAGTATGATATGAACCTAGTCGTTTGGATAAACAAAATGATAGACTAGTTGAAAAAACACAAAATTTAATGAATAGAGGAAAATTAAAGAAATCATTAAAATTTGCAGAAAAAGCAAATGATAAATTTACTGATCAAAGAAAAACATTACAAAAAATTAATGCATTTTCTCAAAATTTTGCAAATGAAAGAAATCGAGCTGCATATAACAAAAATGTTGCAAACAATGCAATGAATCTTGCAAAATGACCTGGATATGCTGGTGTAACAATGGATGTGATTCCATATGCACCACTTTTCAAGAATATTTGTCAAAATGTGAGAGCATTGTCTGATAGAGGACATATGACTATGGATGTAATTTGAATTGGTCCAGTACAAGTTCGTTCTCCAGAAAGATATAATCTAGCATTTGGAAATGCGTTCAATGGTGTAGCTGGTCAGTACGGATTGGATGGACAATATGCATTGACTGGACAAAATTCAAATGGTCGTGGTATTAATCAACTTGAATCATTCATTACAAAAAATACAAGAATGAATCCTGAACAAGCAAAAGGACTTACAAATGGACTTTTATTGGGAGGTTGAGCATTCTTGTTATTTAAATCTATGAAATGGTTGTTTACTGGTGAATGGAAAAGTAAAAAAGCCATGAAAGATACATTCTGGGGTAGAGCTGCTATGATTGGATGAGGACTATGGGGAGTAAATAAACTTTCACAACTTGGAACATGACAATGAGTTGGAGATGTACTTAAATGATTATATACTGGTAAAATGACTTTCCAAGATTTGTGGAAGGGGACATATGCAAAATATCCACCGAATTCACCTGAATATCTTGCATGAACAAATGAAACATATAACCAAGCATTTAGAAATGTTCCATATAGTGCACTTCTTCCATATCTTGAGAAATGAACTAATTGATATCCAAAATTCAAAGATATAAGTGGATTTATTCTTCAATTGAAAATTATTGAGTCACAAACAACTGATGCTAATCAGAAAGCTGCTATTCGTTCACAAATTACTTTCTTAGAATGACTTAGTAAAGATCCAAATGGAGTAAATATCCTAAATCAAGCATTTATAAATATGTGACTTGATTACGATAAGATGAAGAAAACACCAGATGCCAATGCTAACTCACTTAGTAATGAGATTTCTGAAAGAATTAAAAAATATAGTGATTATCTTGTAGAAAAAGGATTGCAAATTAAAGAATGAGTAAAGAATGCAACTGATAAATTATTAGAATATATCAAAACATGAAAACCAACTTTAGAAGATATGGAGAAAGATGGATGTTTTGAAAAGAAAAATACGCCACCTAGCGAATCATCAGACCCATTCGTAAAGATTGATAAGGATGGGAACAAGATTGAGGTAGATCCAAAAACAGTACCTTGATTTGATGAAGCATTGTGGACAATTGACTTACCACTTGCAAAAACATTACATGCAGCAAAAATGAAACTTGCAAAAAATTCAATTGATGTGAAATTTGAAACTGATAAAGCAACTTGAGTCTTATTGTTACATAGTGTTGAAATGCTTACTCCAATTATGTTTGTTAATGGTGGTTGGTATGTAGGATGAGAGTCATCTGGTAATGGTACTGATAGATTCCCAACTCGTTTTGAAAACGCAGAGAATGCGCTATGGGTTGCACATCTAACAAATAGATTAATTCATATATACACTGGTAAATATTCATCAATAAATAAACCATTTAGTGCAAGTGGCGAATATAGAGATTTGATGGTTGGAGGTAGTGGGACATTACTCCAAAGATTTACAGATACTGAAGCAATAGATTCATGAACTGCTAAATCACTTGGATGAAAAGAGTTTTCAAGAAATATTGTTGGATATGCAAATTATCTCAATGGTATACATAATAAAAATGGAGAATCTATCTGGAATGAAAAAGGGAAAGTATGATATAACCTCCGTTCAACATACTTTGAAAACTGGTTAAAAGGTGCAATACCTTTGCCAAAACTAAAGAAAGAAGATGAATTTGATCCAAATAAGAAAACTCCTGATACACCGAATAATCCTGATAATAAAAAAACAACTCCTGATGTGAATGATAAAAAGAATGTATTAAATGATAAAGACCCAGAGTTTACGGATGCAGATAAAACTTTAGGAGATAAGTGGTATGAAGATTATAAACATAAAGATGGCGGTGATGCAACTGGGAAAAATCCATTAGAAAGAAACAAAACATTCTTTTATATATGGGCTAAAGCATTCCGTACTAACATGCCTTACTTTACAGTAGATGCATATGGTATGATAGGTACTAATAAATGAAAAGAACTCGGTATAATCTATAAAAGACAAGTAAATCAATGATGAAATAAAAAAGATGATGCTCCTAGAAGAATTGAAGTTAAACAATGACTTTATGGGCACAAAGATAAAGTAAATGAAAAGCCACAATAGTTTATTTCTCTGTATAGTAGATGGTTGATATAGTTGAAGTAAAGAAAGATAATGATGTTGTAACAAACACTCCAGAGAATCACGAAGTGAGTGTTGTTGCAACATCATTACAGAATCTAAAGAAACTTGAAACACAAGTTGCTATTGATGCAAATAAAAAGAATATTGATAAATTATGAATCAATATAGTTTCTGAATGTTCTACAAAGGCTTTAGATACAGTAGATAAACTTTCTAATGGTACTTCTATTGAATCGCTTAATATAGATAATATTGAATGGTTAGATACATTTATTGGATGGAATATTTTATGAACTGTTCATGGTAAACTATTGCGTGATGCAAGAAGTGCTGATGGAACAGTTGATAAGAGTAAGTATCTTCAGCTGAAACAACAAACATCGTACGGTAATATACAATGACTTCAACAAACTCTTACTAGTGCTGGTGTAGAGTATACTGCTGATGAACAGAAAGTTATGAACTTCCTTTGAGGTAATACAGATTTTGCAAAGACATATATTAGTAGCCGCTTTGCTAATGTTGTTTCTAAAATGGACACATATGTATTGAACTCTATAGATGAGTATAATACGGAAGTTAAGAAAGACCCTTCAAAGGCTTTCACTGCATTTAATACTCCATCAAATGATAGTAAGTGATTTTTTGAAAAGATTGGTACTTGAGTTAAGAATTTCAGTAAAGAACATCCAATCATTACTACTATATGAATCTCTGCGATAGCCATTCGAGGATTCAAGAAACTGTTTGGTAGCAAAAAGAAGAAAAAGAAAAATAAAGATGGAGAAGAAGAGACATCATCAAAAAATTCAAAACTAAAGAATATTCTTAAATGGGTATGAATTGGTACAGGATGATACTATGTTATCCATGGTTTGACAACTGGTAAATGGGGATTGAAGAGTTTCTTCGATCGAAAAAGAGATGATCCAAATAAAAAAAAGAACGAATGATATAAAGAGGCAATGGAAAAACATCCTGAACAAAAAGAAGCATACGAATGATTTTGATGAGCAACAGATGAACTCTATAAATCAATTTATGATAGAGAACTTTCTGCATGACGGCAAGATGAAGCAGATATGGAATCAATTAGCCAAGATGCTTCAGGTTGAAAAGATGCATTGAAGTGAGTAGTCCCTTGGTGTTTAGATAATCAGTATAGTAGTGTTAATCAATTATTGTCAGAAACTGGACAATTCCATGCTATGATCAATGATTCTGTAGAATGAATCAAAGAAAAAGTAGCAGGATTAATAGGATGAAGTCGATGATTTATGAAAAATGGATTCTTGTCACTTTTCTGATTTGGTAAAGACCCTAAACAAACATTTAATGAATGGTTTAATGAAAATCCAAAATTACACGCTAATCAACTTAAGTTCTTCTTCAGAGAGACCTTGAGAATACAGACATTCCTTTTAGAAAAACAGACTCAACTCGTAGAGAAGATTGCTGGACAGAAACTATGATTAACAAATGATAAAAAATCAGTTTCAGATGCAATCTCTGATGAAGACTGGATGAAGAAAAATGTTTATAATGATCCTCGCTATATTAATTTTAGAAGTGGTGATATTAAATGAGCATATATGATACTTGCACAAGAGAAAATATTAGATGGTAAAGTAACTGAAGACACAAAAGATCTTGTAAAAGACCTTAATGAACAAAGAGATAAAATAACTAAATTTGATGGTAAGGATGATGTAGTATCTAAGACAAAACTGGATATTGCAGATGGTACATTAGAAGCGTGAAGTAAACAAGAATTATATAAGATGTGTACTGAGATTTCAGAAGATATGGATGATGAATTATTGAAGGCAACTGAAGAGAGTGCATGGAATATGTTTGGTAATATGTTCAATACTGATGAAGCAGCTAAAAGAGCAGTTCTCGAGAAGTGTAACTTCTCTGCATTCTTCGGTGATATAAAGAAATGATTCACTGAAATATGACAGAAACTTGCTACTGGTGAGATATCTAAACAAGAATATGATGATTTCATCAAACTCGTGAATTCATATTTCGCATTGAAGAAAGAAGTTTTCGTTTGATCAAACTCATACCAGACTGTGAAATCAGATGTGAATTATGAAGCAAGAGCTGCTATGTGATTCAAAGATTCAGCAGCTAACCTCTTAACAGGATTTAAAAAATTACTTTGAGGTAAATTTATGGAATCATTACCATACTTCTGGACATGATCATTCTCTGTTATTCTAGTAGGATGAGTACTTATGTTATGGAATCCTAAAATATGAGGCAAAATTGCGCTTACTGGATTGAAAATTACAGTTGCACCTGCATATTTGGCATATAAAGTTGTAGCTAATAGATATACTCCAAAAGTATTTAAATGATTATATAGATGAAACCCATCACTAGTGAAACGTGTGTATTTTGGATGAGATAAATGAGCATCTCGTTTATTCTCTGAATTCAAATCATGACGTATATCATTAAAGCAAGCTGGTGAAATTATTGACTCATGAGCAACTGCAGGATTCCGCCGAGATGCTACAAGAGCTACACAATGGGAAAATTTCTTCTTTAATAGAATATGAGGAGCGATTAGTGGTGAAGATGCATTAATCAAAAAAGTATATAATCCATCTACTCGTGCAGAAATGGATATCATTAAAAAATATTATGATGTTGGTAATGTAAAAAATATCTTATCAAAAGATTATACTACTACAATGTCAAAGTTACAAAATATAGAAACTATGAAAGCTTCATTGAGTACTCCGAAAGCACAATTATACTCTCATTTCTTAGAACAAAAATGAGTCACTATTGATAAACTAGAATCATTATTGCAAAAGATTGAAAAACTCAATGATACAGTATTTCAATGAGTTAATATGGAAAAACTTGCTGATGCGCTTTCAAAGAATGCAGCAGCTTTGGATGATCCTATAAAACTAGAAGCATTTATTCAGTCTGTCGTAGATTGAAAGAAGGTATCTAATCCAGCTACTACTGCAGTTATCGACGCTCGAAAAGATGTATCTAAACTTACGCCTGAACAAAAATTATTA
>JAYTKZ010000160.1:0-4760 GCA_043729885.1 bacterium | reverse complement strand
TCGTTTAATACAAATAGCTTGATTAGAAATGTAATTGGTCAAACGAGATCTGCATTTAACTTCAGACAAATTATGGATGAAGGGAAAATTCTCCTAATTAATCTTTCAAAAGGTAAAATTGGTGAATTGAATGCGCAATTACTTGGTATGATCTTAGTATCAAATATCTATAACGCAGCTATGTCTCGTGCTGATATTGATGAAGACAAGCGTAGAGATTTCTATCTATATGTTGATGAATTCCAAAACTTTGTTACAAATACATTTGCTGATATCTTATCAGAAGCGAGAAAGTATCGTCTATCATTGATTATGGCACATCAATATATTGCACAACTTGATGGAGGAGGAGGAAATAATATTGGAGAATCTGGTTGAGGTAAAAAATCAGTAAAAGATGCAGTGTTCGGTAACGTTGGTACAATGCAATCATTCAAGGTAGGTGCACAGGATGCAGAGTTTCTTGAAAAAGAATATGCTCCGGTACTTAGTGCTCAAGACATAGTAGGTATTTCAAATTATAAAGTATATTGTAAATTGAATATTAATAACTCAACTTCACGTGTGTTTAGTATGAATACTGTATGGACAAAAGATTATGAAAATCCAAAGGCAGCTGCAATATTACAAGAATATAGTTCGAAGAAATACTGACGTAAAAGAGAATATGTAGAAGCTGAAATTCAAGCTAGACTATGAGTATTAGAAGAAGTCCCAGCAGCATCAACAGAAGCAGCAACAGAAACATCATCAACTGAAATACCAACAGTAACAGAAACACCAACAGAAACATCATCAACTGAAATACCAACAGTAGCAGAAGCAGCAACAGAAACATCATCAACTGAAATACCAACAGAAACACCAACCTCTTAGTATTTACTTATAAATCAATTCCTATGAATAATATTTTATGAGATAATGAAACCACTCAAGAGGACTCAAAACCAATTAGTATTCAAAGAGAAGAATGAATAAATCAATCATATAGAACAGAAATTGACCTCTTGAGAGAAATTATGAGAAGTACAAGAGATGAATCTATAAGTGTAATGAATGTTTGACATCACTTGTGAAATGCTCTATGCTCAGTAAGTTGAGACGAAGAGTTTGGTATATCTTGATTAGATGAATGAGAAAACTTAATGAAAGTACTACATACTTGCAATGAAAAGCTCCTAGATCTACCTGCAGAACATAGATTACCTCTTTTACAAGATATTACACGCATAGCATCTCTTTTCAAGACAACACCATGAAACAAGAATCAATTCTATGGAAGTCGTCAGTTATTAGAGAAAATATTTGATATTGCATGAGTAGATAAAGCACTTCCTGAATCTGAGAATACAATCATATTTTTCTCAAAAATGGAACGTGATTAACATTTACTCTTCACTTTGCAATTCTTTACTGAAAAACTATTACTATAGCTATGCAATTCGATGTTGTCATACCTACCAGAGGTAACACACACAATTTAAAAAACATATTATCCTGTATTGCACTACAATCATTACAACCACAGCGCATAATTTTTGTTGTCAATTGATTTGAGTGAACGATACTGGAACTTCAATGAGATGTATCAAAAGATCTTTCTCCTGATCTTTATAAACGCGTAGAACGACATATAGAGCCATTATCAAGTAGTAAATCATGAAATGCAAGTTTTGCAAGAAATACATGACGCAATCTTGCTCAATCAGATTATATTTACTTTATTGATGATGATAATCTATTTTCTTCAGATTTTTTTGCAAGAACAGTAGCAGAATATTTATCTAAAAAGCATGAGTATAAAACAGAAATTATATATTCACCAACTATCATGCGACGCGATTCACAGACTATACAATCTCAATGAATTAAAGCATATCATTTTTTAGCATGACGACCAGAACCAGTTTTATTCTCGTGATGGAAACACGCACTTGTATCAAAACTTCGTTTCTTATTTCCAATACCATTATTGTATAAAAATAAACTCGATTACAATAGAGTAGTAGCAATATGATGAAATTCATTATTCTCATCGAAGAAAGTCTTTGAACAATATCCATTTGATGAAACTATGTCATTTGTCTATGAAGATATTGATTGTATGTATCGTATTACAAAAGCGTGACTCCCACTTATCATCAGTAAAAAAACTTCAATTAATCATATGGAAGTAGATAAAACCTTATTACAGCAATCATTTCTAGCAACATCAAAATCTGCATTTCAAAAAGCAAAGAACCGTATTATATTTGTTAAAAAAATTGGGTCACTTTCACAAAAAATATCTTTCTTTTGTATTTGACTCCCAATTACTTCATTGATGACTATATTATTTATTATTACTCGTTGATGAACTAATCGTATTAGTATTTTACACTCTTATATCTCGTGAATATTCTCATGACTCAAATAGTTAAAAAACTTATTCAACAATGAGTGTTCTATGGCATTTCAGTTTTGATTTTTCAATCATTTATTACTTTTTATATTATTAAGTATTTTGATTGAATCCAATGAGCAATTATTGGCAATATAGTTCTCTATATCGCTGTAGCATGCTGATATATCACTATGGCACGAGTAAATCATCACAAAAGTATTTCTGTGAAGTCACGAATGTATTTTGCTATAGTAATGTGCATACTATCTACATGTATGATGCAATGGCAGTCTATGTCGTTATTACTTTTATGATATATCCTATTATGATTTTGAAAATGAGTATATTTTTGTTCATTATATTTATACGAATTCAAATATGTATCACCTGAAGTGAGAACAAAGTATGCAGCTATTCAAAGTACACGAAAATCAGGTGCTGAGATTATTATCCCACTTGTATTATGATATTTCTTTAGTGTAATTCCGCTTGTTCAATCAGTCTATTTAATTATCTTTTTAGCATCTGCTGTGATGCTTCTAGTTACTGCAATATCAATATATAAATTACCAGAATTCACAATTCAACCTTTGGAACATTCACATTATGTTTCAATCTTTAAACGCACATCATGGGTTGCTATTACATATATTATGCTTGCATGACTTGTGACATTCATTCCATTTATTTGAACACTGTTAGAAGTACAGATTCTAGAACATGAATCTTGGGCATGATTATTCCAATGAGTCACTAAATGAGTAACTTTATTAATTCTTATTGTTATAATCCGCTTTTCTCATGTCACACATCCGACTAGATATTTTATGATCCTCGCATTATTACTAGGGATATCACTGTTAATTATGCCATGGTGGAGTGGCTGGGTAATTCTCATACTTTATGTTATTACAAGATCCCTGTTACTGACACTTTTTGCGATGTATGAAAAACCGCTTTGAATGAAGGTTATGGAATCAATGAGTAGTCCACATCATTCTATGCTACCAGTTATTATTGTACAAGAAATTCTTCATACTGCTATGAGAATTATAATCCTAATGATTGCATATTCTATCTTTGTACACTATGGAGTTATCCCGCTAACATACGGAATTATTTTGCTTACATGAACATGATTTATCGCTATTGCAGGTTTAGTATTTTATTACTTGTATGAAAGAGCACACTGACGCGATATCAAAAACAATTAATCACTAACTTTTAAAAATTATTTCCTAGATTAAAATCTTCTGAAACTCCCTATCACAACACCCGCAATTTGCATCTCTGGTGTTACAAGAATATCAGAAAAATCAGGATTAGCAGATCTCAATACAGGTCTACCATCTTTTCTCTTTTCATAAAACTTTACTAAACGCTCACCTTCAAAAGTAATTACGAAAATAATATCTCAAATATTAGCTCTTTTCTCTACATCAACCACAATAAAATCACCATCTACTATCCCTGCATCTCTCATACTATCACCAGCAACTTTTGCAAATCTTGTACTAAGTGGGTTGTCAACGAGGTATTTAGCCAATACTATTTGATGTTTATCAATATCTTTGACTGGAGTTGCAATACCACCTCTGGCATCATCATATGCTGGGATACCAACTAATTCATCAGTAGGTAAGTATGATTTACCGTCTTTTCTCACAAATCCATCATCCAACATCCTAAGTAGAAATGATTGTACTGCTGATTGTGATGAAACATGAAAAAGTGACCTCATCTCTACGATAGATGGGAGTCTATCCTCATTGAAATAGAACTTTTTGAGTTGATTAATTCTGTTTACATACAGATTATCATCTTTTTCTTTACTCATGGTGAATAGAGGATATGTGGTAAATTAATACCAGGTATATACATACCCCTATTAGATTGCAAGAGAAAATTACAAACTCTGAAATTTCGCATATAACTCCTTGATATCTTCTGGACTATCGTATTCAGGGAATAATATATTTCACAAGGGAATTTGGATATCTATCATATCTGCAACCTTTTCTGTTGTTGCAACCATTTCATCGATTTGTGATTCTACAAAGCCATTCTTCTCGCACGCAGTGCGAATGTCCTCTTCGGACATAATAGAGAATTCACCTTGCGTTTTTCTTCTATCCTCATCATAGACGCGTTTACCATCCTTGATACAACGAGCAATATCATATGCTTCTTGGTCTTCTTGGAGGATGTAGTGAAAATTACTTGCGCATATGATTGGCAATCATGTATTTTCATGTATTTGTCGTAGAACTCTATTTGCTTGTGCCAATAGTGGATTCTCTTTTGGATCTTGTGGTATAACTTCTAGTATTATGTTTCATTTCCCCAATACCTCTTCATATGATAATATAGTATGTGT
>JAYTKZ010000159.1:0-2220 GCA_043729885.1 bacterium | reverse complement strand
AAAATCAGTCAGCCATTTTCATGTTTTGTCGCTGTATTGTTCAATAACTTTGTCTAGTTCATCTATTTCAGTAGCTTTGAATATGCTCAAATTAGGAGTACTATTTGGAATAAATCTAATCTGAGGATATCAATGAAAAATTGTATTGATTGTACTTATCATTCATCATTTCTCCATCAGTGCAGTGACTCCATCAATAGATTTTGGTACAGGTCACATAGGCATTTTGATATACTTGTCTTCTGTGATTGATGTCCAATACTTTTCGTAATGATTAAAATCAGAAAAATATAATAGTTTATTTAATACTATTTTACCTACATTTGGTTTCCCAGCACATTTAGACAATACATACAAAATTGTTTGCATCATTTTGTACAAAGGATGATCATGTGGAATTTCTTCTTTTTCAAGAGGTTTTGCAAGCAAATCCTCAATCGATGTTTCAAAGATATCAGCAAGTTTTTCTAATTCAGATTTTTTCAACTCTCTTTTTCAAGATTCTACGCTAGCGTATGTTAATCTACTGACTCATAACAAAACAGCCACTTGTTCTTGAGAGAGGTTGGCGTAATTTCTGAGTGATTTGATTTTTTCTATTGTATAACGCATAGTAGAGAAAAAGAGAAATAATACCTATATAGTAGCTAGTATACTAATTTTTATACAAAAATCAAATAATAATGTATATATTCTTATACAAGTTGTATACAATTCTGAATGTTTTGCCAACTCACAACCTTCTATCATAGTTATAATATTCATGTGTCTGCTTATATCTGCTGAGTAATGATGCTATGGACATATTTTTGAGTTGCTTTAGGATAGAGCGGGAGGAGTTTTTCTAATCTTGATTGACTTTGTGGGTTTTGAAAATATTGAGGATTATCAAAATGAGCTTGTGGTCGTAAATAGACAAGATCACATAATGCTCTCTCTGGCATAGCTTTGCGATACCCATCAAATTCTTGTATGCAGAGCGGATTGTCGTATATTGCCTTTTTTATACTACGTGCGGTATAGTTTTCATTGTTGAAATAAATATCAGCTTCTTTGTGTCGAATGCAGGTGGTTGTAGAGCCATATCGTTGAAAACTTACTCCTGCTTCAAATAAGACAGTTTCTAATGATATATATCCATTGGGGAATAGTTTCCCAGCAAGCTCTTTTTGATTATACACTGGTAATGTCCACACTCCCTTTTGTGGATTGAGTAGCTTCCCAGCTAATTTATACCTATACAATGATAGTGCTAGTGATGTCTTTTTTATAGTAGGGAAAAGCGTCTGTAGTTGTCCTACCGTAAAGACTGTTTGTCCTGTTTTTAGAAGTATTGATATCATTTTACCATCAGATAATATACAAATATGTATATATTGTACTGATAAGATGATAAAATGCAAATATTATATGTAAAATCCTTATAGCGATAGTGGATGGAAATTGCAAAGAATAAACTAGGACAAATTATACACAGCTCGTCATTCTGAGCAGCTCTCTGTCATCCTCGGGCAGCGTAGTACTGTCATCCTGAGGCAGCGCGCACTGTCATCCTCACGCAGCGTAGCACTGTCATTCTGAGCAGAACGAAGTGGCAGCGAAGAATCTCATGGATGACTAGATGCTCTCAATTACAACTACTTCATCGTGGTGATTAGCAGATAATGTATTATTAAAATCTGTAACAGTTAGTAAAGATACATCTAAAAATCATTTTTGTACTATTTTTTGATATGGAATTCAAAAGATTTTTTGGAGGATATCTATTTCCTGATTTTGTTGAAGATCGGCATTAGTATTCTGTTTCTTTTTTGAAGAAGAAAATAAAGAAGGATTATAATACCTTGTATATACTCTATAAAACATCATAGCATCAATTTGCTTCTGTCAAGATATCAACATAGAAGCAATTTTATGCTTTTTAATAATAGCATTAGCTTTAGATAAAGTAATATTGAATATATCTAGAATTTCAGCTACTGACTTATAGATCTTTTTTGCTGGCATGTGTAAACCTTGGAAAATAAAAGATATAATATAGTCATATCTATTACATCAAATCCTTCATTTCTAGAATTTCTTCCTCATCTAAATCTTCAAGTTCTGGATTTTCATCTAAAAGATCTTTGACTTCCTCTAATTCATCTCTTTCTAAATCAGGAAATCTTTCTCTCAATTCTTCCATCTCTTCATAATCATACGTCATATGATACAATAAAG
>JAYTKZ010000158.1:0-10967 GCA_043729885.1 bacterium | reverse complement strand
GTATATACATTTGTAGACAATACATGACATACTGTTGCAAAAGAAATTTGTACATGACCACATGTGGCTTCTACTGCAGACTTTCAATGAATGAAATTCCGTATTAAAAGTGAAGAGAGTGTTTCGGCTGGGGTGAGGAGGATTAAAGCGGTGTTGGAATAGTAGCTGGCATCAGTAGGGGCAAGCTTTTGCTTGTCCTAGTATTGGATGTTATGGAAGAGCCAAGGAGCTGCATGTAGTCCTGTCACCTCGAGCGATGCCGAGAAATCTTTTTCTCGTCATTCTGAGCGTAGCGAAGAATCTCATGTAAATCTATGCGTTTTCAATTAAGAATTAAAAATAAAAAATTAAAAAAATCGGAGGTAAAACGCTCCGATAATTATTTTTTTTAGAACTTAGTAATATTACTCAAGTACTTGTATTTCCAATAGTGTAAATGTATCGCATGCTTCTTTATAACTACTGCATTCAAATACAAACTTTCTTCCATCCATAAGATGTAACTCAGTTTTCCATTTTCTTTCATTAATTGGCTCAGGTGAGGTTTGCATGAAGATATCTTTATAATGTATCTCCAAAGGTTCTTTTAACGATGGATGTTCAATTTTCATCCTGTCGTATTCTAGCTTTGTAATTGTCATTTCCATATATATTGTTTTAGGTTTTTAGCAACCAACACATGGCTTATTGCTTTCATTATACAATTCTGTTGCTGGTTTTTGATTCTTTTCAAGCTTTTCATTTTTCTCTTTTAGACCATTGTTTTCTTTTTGTAAATCAATGTAGGCAAACCTTTGTGTAATTAATAGAATGATTATTAATAAATAAAGAATTAATAATATTCTCATCCCATTTTTGTTTTTAACTTTATTTTCCATATTTATATATTTAGACAAATACTATATATAATATATATATTTAAGTCAATACTATTAAACATTCTGAATTCTGAACTTTGAACTCTGAATTTCTCTTATTTGATGAGATCCTTCGCTTACGCTCAGGATGACGAGGGGAAGACTATGTCTTGCAACTTTACCCCCGATTTGTATATTCGTAGTATGAATTCCATTTATACCCAAATTATACATTATGTCTTTACTATACCAAACTCTTTTACCTGTACTCGCACTAGTCCTTGGTGGAATACTGGGATACTTTTTTTATGGACAGATTTGGAAAAAGAAGAATAAAGAACTACAAACTCAATTAGACAAAGCAGAGGAAACAGCATCATGAATTGTGAAAAAAGCAGAAGAAAGATACAGAAAAGCAGAAACTCTCTCAAAAGATATGATTGATAAATCTCATCTTGAGTCAGAAAAAAGAATGCAAAAAATTGAACAACTCGAAACTCGTCTTACACAAAAAGAAGAGAGAATTGATCAAAAAACAGAAACTCTAGAAAAACAAAAAGAAGCATTACAAAAGAAAGATTCTGAACTTGATGTTGTCATCGAAGAACAAAAGGGGAAACTGTCTCAGGTGGCTAACTTGACTCCAGAAGAAGCTAGAGAGGCACTTTTTGCTCGTGTAGAAACAGAAGCACAAGCTGATTTAGCAGCATTTCATGAAAAATTTCATGTTATTAAACAAGAAGAAGCAGACAAAGATGCCGCAGAAATTTTAGCAAGAGTTTTGCCACGTATTAGTATGAATTCAGTAAGTGAATTTACTGTGTCGCTTGTGGATTTACCAAGTGAAGATATGAAGTGAAAACTTATTGGTCGTGAATGACGCAATGTTGCATATTTTGAAAAGATTACTGGAGTTGAATTACTTATTGATGATACTCCATTGATTGTGAAATTATCTTCATATGACAATGAAAAGCGTTTTGTCTGAGTTGAAATGCTAAAACGTCTACTAAAAGATGGTCGTATTAATCCAGTCTATATTGAAAAAACTTATCATGATGTAGTTCAACAAATGGATACATTGTTGATGGATAAAGGTAAAGAAGCTCTTGCTATGCTCAATATCCCTATGATGAAACCAGATATTGTACGCATGATATGACAGTTCCACTTCCGTTACTCATATGGTCAAAATCTATGGATACATTCAATTGAGGTTGCTAAGATTGCAGAATCAATTGCTGCTGAAATAGGTTTAGATACTATGATGGCCAAAAAAGCATGATTACTTCATGATATTGGAAAGATTGCTGCAGAAAATGGACAACCACATACAAAAGTTGGTGCTGATATACTGAGAAAATATGGATTCGATGAAACAATTGTAAATACAGCAGAAGCACATCATTACGACATTCCACTTACAACAACTATTGGTTGGGTTGTGACTGCAGCAGATGGTATTTCAGCTGGTCGTCCATGAGCAAGATTCAATTCAAAAGACGTATTTGTTGAAAGAATGTCTGAATTAGAAAAATTAATCAGTAGTGTTGAATGAGTTGATAAGGTACATATTATGCAAGCTGGACGTGAAATTATGGTATTTGTTAATCCACATCAAATAGATGATCTTTGAGTACAAGTATTATTAAAAACTATTGCAGTTAAAGTTGAAGATCAATTAGATTATCCAGGTATCATTCGTGTGGTTGGTATTAGAGAAATAAAAGTAGTAGATTATCTAAGATAAGAAACGTCATTCTGAGACATAGCCGAAGAATCCAGAGTATGATAATCAATATTGTTATAGTAGTTGAACTCTGGATCCTTCACCGCGTTCAGGATGACAGATAACTAATTCTTAACTCTTAATTCTTAATTAATATGTATCCCTATTTTACCCTACGATGACATAAATTATATGCAGTAGGTATATGAATTGTTATTAGTGCATTTGTATTTTTGATAGTAGCTTGGTTTCATTCAAAGAAACAGAAAGTACCATTTACGAAACTTTTTTTCTGGCTCCCAACATTGTTAATAGCTTGATACTTACTAGGTAATCGAGCTTGACTTGGTTTTGAGTCAGGAATATGGTTCCCATTCAGATCATTAAAAACACTAGGAGCTTGGTTATCACCATATGGATACAACTTCCATTTTATATGATTGATGATTGGTGCAATCTTTGCTCGACGCAGATTCTTCAAAAAGATATTTTTGAGAACTGAAAGATATAAATGGGTTGATATATTCTTTTACTCATTTGCAGCAGCACTCATACCATTATGATTATTCTTACTACTAGGGGATTCTTTTATGGGAAAATCAACAGATGCTCGGTTTTGAGTAGTAGCATTGTTGAATGATAGCCAACGAACAAATTTTTGACGCGTATTACCTCTTTGAATATTCATCTCAATTATTTGATTTATATCATATGGAGTTGTTTTATTGTGTAATAGGTTGATTAAGAAACAAATGATACGATGATACCTTTGATTCTCAATTATATTCTTTTGATTAGCTATTGTATTCCTTTGACAATCGTATCCTAGGCATGGAGTAGTCCAATTTTTATGATATACGTGGGATATTAAAAACTATCTATCGTTATTAGTATCAGTATACTTTTTTGTACAATTTATGCGTAATCCAAGAAGAAAATAAGTATGAAACTATTTTTCACCAAAGACGACACATTATATAAAATTATGAAAGCAATTGAAAAACTTCCAAAAGGGAAGGATGTTTCATTGTACATTGATTACCAAAACTCATTTTACTCTCATCCATGGTGGGGAAAACAAATAGTATCTTTAATGCAAGAAAGACAATTGAATTACTCTTTTATTTGCAAACATCCAAAAGCAAAGAAATATTTTGATGATCATGATATTCGCTATGAGTATGAAGCACCAAATCGTTTTTTGCAGTCCATACACTTGCTTTGAATGTTGATGTTCAACGCAAAGAAATTTCATCTATCAGTATTTACAAAAAAATCAACTCTCTCATATGTATTTGTAGTAGGTGAAATAATTGGTATATGAGCAATTATTTATGTGATGTATCAATTTTTAGTGCCAAGTGCTACTTTGTTGATTCAACCTGCTTATACAGTTGAAGATGTAGTATATAATTTCCGTTATTATCCTTCTGGAAGTACTTGATATGCTCAAACAGAATGAACAGAAACTAATTATATTACAATTCCATTTCAAATATGATCTATCAAACACTCTCAAGCTATATCTGTCCCACTGCAGTCATTACAATTTTTATCAAATCCATCTAAGTGAATTCTTGAAGTAGTAAATACATTACCTATTAAATTCACTCTTAAACAATCCACGAGATTCCAAACTAGTGATTGATTATCCTTCACTGCTAATGAATCATTTATACTCCTTCCCGGTAGTCGTCAAAAACCAACTCGCACAAGTGTACAAGTTACTTCATTGGATAAAGATGATTCAGGAAAAATTGTATGAGAAAGGTGAAATATAGTAAATTGAACTAGATTAGTAATTAGAAACCTATCTCAAAGTACTATTTTATGAGCTGTTTATGCCACTGCAACAGCAGATTTTGATTGATGAGTGACTAAGAAAGTAGGGTTGGTAACTGATGAAGATATAGCTCTCGTAAAAGAAAAGCTTATTAATTCTGTTACTTGAGAAAATAAAAAACTTATTGTTAAAAAAGAATTTAACGATCCAGATGGATTCTTATTACCATTAACAAATTTGATAACTATGACTTGAATTCAATTCGAATTCAATGCTGTATCTTGATCATCAAATAATACTATTGAATGAACTATCAATGTAACATATAGATACCCATATGTAATTCGAAATAATTTGATGCAATGAGTATCAGAGTATGTATGACAACGCCCATCACAAACAAGACAACTAATTAGCCTGCAAAAAAATACTGCAACTTTTTATGATACATATACGATACAAGAATATATTATACTTCCAACAAAAGTGAGTGCTGTACGATGATACGATTTTGACAAAGACCAAGGTTCTATCAAAGAAGATTTGAAGCGCAAAACCGCGTGATTAACGCTTGAAGAAGCGAAGAAAGTAATACTAGAATATCCAGAAATCAGTTCGGTAGTTATCAAAGCATCACCAGCATGGGCAGATACTTTGCCTACACTGAAGTCTAGGATTTATATCAAGACGACGACACCAGAACAGTAGTCAGTATTTAGTAGTTAGTAGCTAGTAAAATAGAGAAAACAAAAAAGCGTGGTAGTTACACCATGCTTTTTATACATAATAGGAAATTTGAAAAAAGCTATATGGCTATTATGCTTCAAGACTCTTCACTTCGGTTTCTCTTATACTGCAAGCAGTCAGAAAAACCTCTTTCAGAGGTCTTTTATGTATATTTTTTCTAATCCCTAGTAACTAGTCCCTAGTCCCTAGCGCGAAGCGCTTCGCTTATCTGTTTCTCCCCCATACCTCATTTGACTCATTTAAGCATCTAATGAAAGTTGTACATTTAGGTAAGTCTTTTAGTCTCTTTGCGCCTATATATGTGCATGATGACCTAACTCCACCCAAAATACTCTGGAGTGTGTCTCTTACATCTCATTTGTACGGTACCAACACGCGTTTCCCTTCACTACTACGATGTTTTTCTACTCATCAATGGTGTTTATTCATTGCTACTTCACTAGACATCCCATAATACTCTTTGAATTTTCTTCAATCGACTTCTACAATATCTCATGGAGATTGATCATGTCAGGCTAACATTCATCATAGCATCACAAAATCTGCACCTCCTCAAAATGCTTTTGCAACATCTCCTGGTACAACACATCATCAATCAGCCATAATTTTTCATCAAATTCCATGTGCTGCATCACTACATTCTATCACTGCAGAAAGTTGGGGATATCATACTCATGTTTGTAATCTTGTTGTACATACAGATCATGGTCAAATACCAACTTTTACAATATCTGCTCACTTTAAAATTAACTCTTCAGTAATTTCTTGACTCACTACATTTCAGGCGATAATTGTTATATCAGGGTACTTTTTTCTAACTTTTGATACAGTATTGATAAATCTTTGCGTATATCAATTTGCCACATCTAGACATATGAAATGAATATTACCACATGCTTTGATAGTAGCATCTAATTTTTCTAAATCATGATCCAGTATTCAACTACTAATAACACAGTTCTGGAAATATTCTTCTTTGTGTATAGCTACAATTTCTTCTACTGTATAAAATTTATGAAGGCAAGTTAACATTCCATACTCATAGAGTACTTTCGCCATTTCAATTGTTCAAATAGTATCCATATTAGCTGCTATGATTGGTACTCATGTTCGTTTTTGTTTTGAATTATAGAAAGTAAATTCTCTAGTAATATCTACTTCTTTTCTACTATTAAGAGTTGATCTTTTTGGTTTGAATAATACATCCTTGTAATCCAATTTGATTTCCTGTTCAATTCTCATAGTAATAGACATAAGATATAAAGGCCATCGGTTTGTATATCAATCTCCTAGGAGAAGTAAAATGATTTTTGATTAAAATTCCTTTGTGCTATATATATAAGCATTATGAATGATTTTGCCTCGATTTTTGGTTGAATACAACTTTCAAATTACTATACTCACGTTTACGTCAATTTCGACATAATTTCACATGGCGGTCGTAGCTCAGTGGTAGAGCAGAGGTTTGTGGTACCTCGGGCCGCGGGTTCAATCCCCGTCGACCGCCCCATGTTATTGATTATGTAATAAATAAATTAAGGGATTGTAGCTCAGTCGGTAGAGCAATGGCCTCTTAAGCCACTGGTCCGGGGTTCGAATCCCCGCAATCCCACCACTAATGAAAATCTCATCAAAGCATTACAATATATTAAGTACTAAATAAAAGTTGAGTAGAACAAGTCGGTTAACCGACCTGGTCCGGGGTTCGAATCCCCGCAATCCCACCACTAATGAGAATCTCATCAAAGCATTACAATATATTAAGTACTAAATAAAAGTTGAGTAGAGCAAGTCGGTTAACCGACCTGGTCCGGGGTTCGAATCCCCGCAATCCCACCATTAACCTGATCATAATACCACCAATATAGGGCTATAGCTCAGTGGTAGAGCGGAAGTCTCCAAAGCTTCGCGTCGTGAGTTCAATTCTCCCTAGCCCTGCCACTAAAATCTCATTCCTCGGATTGAGTTTTTTTTAAATTAAAATACCCTATAAATTGACTTTAGAGTTATTGTGACTATTATTAAGTTATTATTTTTTCTATTATAGAAATGATGGAACCAGAAAGAGTTGTCATTTGAATAGTTGAAAAGGAGTGACAATTTTTGGTCATTGAAAGAGCAAAAAAAGAATGAGATCTTTTGTGGGCATTCCCATGATGAAAGCTCAAAGAATCTGACCAAACACAAGAAATTTGACTTTCTAGAGAGGTAGAAGAGGAATCTACTGTTGTTTGCGAACCATATAAATACCTTTGAGAAAGGTCAGTTGCTAATAATACAATTATTATATCATATCGATTGTGCAAGTATCTAAGTTGAACTCCTACAGTTACAAGACCTCATGAAATTAAGAGTGCAAAGTGGTCTACACCAGATGAATTATTTACCTTATTTACAACAGATATATACGCTCCTGTAAAAGAATATATTATTTCATCAACAATTAGTGTTGATTAGGATTATAATGAATTACATCACTAGCATAAGGTCCTGTTCATAAATATACATTTCATTGAAATTGGAGTACATTCATAATATCAGTAACATAATTTTTATAGTCAGTAGGTAATTTATTAAAATCAGTAATTCAAGTAATTGTATCTGATACATCATATTCACGAGAATATTCTACAACTGTATTATCGTAATCATTTTCAAGTGGTGTATGTGATGCAAACTTTTCTCCTGTTACAGTATTTGTATATCCTGTAGCAAACTGCACTTTTCACATATGATGTAAATCATCAAGTCTTGTGAGAACTATAATATTACTTGGATGACTACTAAGTACTTTTCTTGTTTCTACTGTATCAAATCGTCCTATATCTCTATTTCTTCATGTTGTTGCACCTACTTCACCAGTCGCTTTTCTATATCTTTCTGCCAAAGCCCAATCATGTAACTTAGTAGGGAAAGGTCAATTTCCAACCTTGCTTTTGATTGATTTCAATACTGCAACATTTGTGTGATTAGACATTGGAATATTCAGACCAGATCGTATACCATTTGGTGTTGTATCACTACTAGTTACATTTGGGTAGAATCCTCAGTCAATTGCTAAGAGTGCTGACTGAGAACATTCTACTAATATCTTTTTCCCTGAAATAGCTTCATTTTTCAAAACAGTATTATATGTGTCTACAACTACATCGCCACTGTTAACTAATCATAGCAATATAGTTCTTATCATATCAAATTCTTTGTTACACTCTATTTCTGCACCTTCGTTATTGATACATAAAAAAAGTGCAAGATTATTTTGAATCCTTTCTTTTATGTGTGGATTATTAGATACAATATCATTTATAGTTACTGATGTTCTCAATGCTTTTAATGCATATGCAGGGCCAATTCATGCTTTAGTTGTTCATACTGCGTGTTTCCCTTTTATCCCTTCAATAGCTCCATCCAAAGCTTTTTGTAATGATGAAAATATCACATGAGCTCATCATGCCACATGTATTCTTCATAGAGTATGTACTCATATAGATTGTAATTCTTTTATTTCTTTTGCTAGTCATTGCATATGAATAACTCTTCATTGTCATAAGTACACATTTGCATGTTCGATAGTTGCTCATCATGGAAGTTCATGAAGTGCTATTTTTTTATTTTGAAAATATACTGTATGTCATGCGTTTCATCATCATGTAGGAGCAGCTACTCGTGCTAGATCTTTAAGACCTTCAACAACTGTAGCAACTTTCCCTTTTCATTCATCTCACATTGCAGCACCATATACAACTGCGATATTTCAATGTTCAAAAAGATTGTTACACAGCATCTCTGATGCACTAAGTACTCATTTTTCTACTCCATTTGTATGGATAATTCCTGATTCTCAATTCTCTTCTAATTGTAGTGTGTTCGATCACATAGTACTATTTCACGAATAAACGGATATATATTACTATATTTACCCTATAAGTCAATATAAGCTAAGAAATTATATCAATCAGAGAGATTTTTACAAAAAAACTGTAGTGGATAGACCACTACAGCTGTATATTGTGCAAATTAGTTTTTACAGTGAAAATCTATATGAATTTCTTTTTTTTCAATTTTCTCTTTGAATATAATATAAAATACATTTTTTATTAATATATCTATATCTTTTTTTTCTGTTTGTATATCCCATCCTTCTTTACTAATCATTTCAATGGACTGCTTAAATCCTTCTGTAAAATTTTCATAAAACCCTGGTTGATTATGATTTGCATTCATTTTTTTCTTTTCATCAGCATCAGAAAATAATGGAATTTGATGTTCACTATATTCGCTTCTAATATAGATCCTAATAGGATCAGGATACTCAAATAAAGAAGTATATTTTGTTTGTGTTTTTCCAAAGAGTTTTATAATACTACTACTGATAATTGTTTTTGCTTGTGCAATAACATATTCTTTGTCGTTTTTGTAAGCTGTAGCATTCATCATGGTATTTTAGTTTTTTGGTTTTATATAATATTTTTCTTATAGTAATTTTTATTTTTGACTAATTTACTATACACTTATTATATAAATAGTCAATAGAAGATACCTCTGAACGAGGCTCTTTGACTGCTTGCAGAAATAAAAAGAGCCGAAGCGAAGAGTATTTAATCCCTTTGGGATTAACCATAACATCTCACTGCGATATACTTATTGCATATATGCATTCGTATATCTTGTTCGATACTACTCTTGATAGATAATAGGCCACTACCTATGTATTTCAATTTTCCTATAATCTAAAAAAACTGTAATGGATAATCCACTACAGCTATAATTTTGCTTTATTGTTTTTATGCTATCTTGAAAGTAATTTCTTTTACATTTTTTTTCTTGCCATAGATATATATTTTTGCAAATTCTATAGCTTCATCTTCATTATAGAATTTCCTCTTCACGGTATTTTCTGAATAGTGCGTTATTTCCGTTCTTAAGGTAAACCATATACATATAAATTTACATTGTATATAGTATACTTTAGACTGACCACAATTTGAAATTACTGTTATAAGTCTAGCTTTCGTTTTAAAGAGAGTATGCTCACCTATACTAATGTTACGTAAGAAGAAAAATAAGGCAAGACTTACAATAAAGGTAATTAAGAAAACTGTAGCAATAATTTCGTTTGTATTCATATTTTTTGTTTTAGATACTATTTATATATAAAGAATATATATTGTCAAGTAATTTCTACAAAACTCATCATTTCATACCTTCAATTTTAGCGGAATATACTCATTTTCACTATAATAGAGGAGCACTTTAATACCCATCCGTGCGCAATGAAAAACATATTAACAAAAACAATTTTAGAACAAGTAGATGTAGAGGCGTTATTGCCTGATTTTTCTGTGTTAAAAGTAATTCCTAAACCACAGGCAGTTTCAGCCAAAGCTCTCATTTTTGACAAGGATTGAGCGATCCTTGCGATTTTGACCACTAATGAAAAACCAGATATACTACAAAAGATTTTGGATACCTTTACTGCGAAAAAGATTAAGTTCAAGTTGTATTATACAGATGGGCAATCTTTTGATAAAGCGCTGTTGTGGTATGACCAACTTGAGATGCAAGAAGCTTTGGTACAAAAACAAATTTTGGCAAATGCTACTGCGACAGGAAAGTCTGCAGAAAAGTACTTGCAAGATTTGTATAGCCAAAGATGAGCTATGGATGATGGACAATTTATCAATGAGATAATTCGTTTAACATTTCAGTCATGAGCATCTGATCTTCATTTTCAACCGCAGGTTGAAGGTATTGTCATGCGTATGCGCAAGGATTGAGTTATGAAATCACTCTTACAATTTACGCACGCTGAATTCAAAAAATATCTTTTGAAGATAAAATTTATGGCAGG
>JAYTKZ010000157.1:0-3941 GCA_043729885.1 bacterium | reverse complement strand
AATTAATGGCGTATTCTTTGAACCACAAACAGCAGAAAGAGTAACCTGCACTGATTGACAATCATTTAGTATCGAAGCAGTACAACCAAAAGTAGATTTGTGATTAGATGATCAAAATGCACATGTACAACCAGATGGTTCATATCATTATCATGGTATAGCGCCAGGTCTTGTGAGTTTTGCAGATCAATGAAATGATTTGGTACTTGTGTGATTTGCAAGTGATGGGCACTATATGTATTACTCAAAATCATGAAAATATACTCCATCATACAAAGTTAAATCTGGAACCAGATCTGTATCATGAACATGTACCTATAGAAGCAAAACTCGAGATGTAGCTGGTGCATATGATGGTACATTTGTAACTGATCGAGAATATGATGCATCACTAGGGAATTTGGATGAATGCAATGGTACTACAATCAACGGACAATATGCATATTTTGTAACTGATTGATATCCATATATTGGTAGATGTTTGTATGGGAATCCAGATAGTAGTTTCCTCAAAGCATGACTAAATTGATGAGCTTGATGACCACCAAATGGAGGACCATGATGATTTCCTCCTCCTAGATAAAATAATTACGGTGAAGTGCTATGTTTTAGCGCTTTTTCTTATAATAAAAAATATTGTTTGATGAAAAAATATATCTTCAGTCTTTGTGATAGATTATAGACTCTCTATATGAGTATTTCAATTTTCCTATAATCTAAAAAAAGAAGCCATATATCATGGCTCCCTATATATAAATTCTATTTTTCTATACTGCTTGAGATACAAAAAACTTATCATACATTCTCTCACCAAGTTCTGCCATACGATCAAATCCTTCTGTTTGTAACAATAAGTCTTGTGGAAGAGATTCAAGACCGTATGCGCCAGCAGCGATACCAGTACATATAGCAGCTAATGAATCAACATCTCCGCCCATCAAAATACTTGTTTTTAGTGCTTCAAAAGCATTGGTGCGATGCTTGAGAATATATACTGCATTGAGCGCAGTTTTCATTACTGCACATGGCAAACCGTAGATGGTTTTATCCCATGAAATCCAGGGAATTGGTTGCTCTCCGTGGAGTAATACATAATCAGCTTCTGTTAAATCTTCAGGAGCAGGAAGTGCATCAATCATTTCAAGCAATCTTTTTGTCTCAAATGAGTTATGGAAATACGCTAATAGAAAGTCTATCAGCTGACTTGCAGAGTTTCCATCTCTTAAAAAATACCACCCGGTTAATGCTGTTATCAGTGTAGCCTCCCTGGCTAACGGATGTGGATGAGTTGAATCAGCATTTATTATGCAGTAATCATGGAGTTGGTCGCCATTAACAAATGCCAAAGGGACTGCTCTCATAACTGGACCATTACCAGGATCTATTCTTGATGTTTGTTCTGCACGAACTGCTTCAATTGTTTTTTCACCCTTGTACCATGCTTCGATAGACCCATGTCCATCCCTTGGGAACCCTTTTTTAGTTTTGTCATTGTCATACTCAGCTTTCCATTTTTTTAGGAGCAGTTCTGCTGTAAACTGTTCATCCGAAAGTAATGCTTCAATCAGACCAATGGTATGTTCAGTATCATCGGAGTATGTGCCAGGGGTAATGTTATTTATACCATCTTTCCACACATTTACATACTTGTCAAAATGAACATTATCTTTCATCCAAAAGCGACTTTTGAATTCTACTCCTACGCCAAATGCATCGCCAAAGGCGATACCTTGGAATGTAGCAATAATTGTTTTTTTAGATAGTTGCATAGACGTTTTTTTGTTTTAGATATCATAATAATTATTACAAACAAGTCAATCTTATTAAGAAATTATTTATTCCCATATAAATACCCCTTATACAATAGCACTGCTGCTTCTCATCTTGTAATATTGCGTAATGGATCAATATTACCAATAAGTTCTTTTTCTAGAGCTGTATTTATATAGTCTAAATACCACGGTGATTTTGTTTCATCTTGCATTCATACCATAATTCTGATCAACACTGCAACTGCTTCGGCATGAGTGAGATTCACTTTTGGCATATAGTTTCATTTTGATCCTTTGAAAATCCCTAGTCTACATGCTTGTGTAATATTATCTACGAGTGATCGATCTGCTTTGTTGATATCATAGAAATCACACTCATTTGTAGTATATTCTGTTTTGCCAAATTGCTCAATTGCAAAGACTCCAAAAAACTTTGCTGCTTCTTCTCTAGTCATATTGTTTTGAGGAATATATCAATCAATAGTATCATATTTTGTTAATCATTGTTTATACATTCGGTCTATTGCATCTTGAAGTTGTTCTGATGTATATGGTTGTGATCCAGTCATAATCACTGGTCAAATATTGTTCCCATCAATAATCACAAAGGCATCCATTATATCTCTTCACGGGCCTACTACATAAGAGTCATTAAATATCATTGCTTTGCTTCATCAATTATCTAGTTGTATGGCATTATTACATGCGAATGTTTGAATCAGGTAATCTGCTATTGTAGAAAATGTTACACCATCAACATATCATATATAGATAGTGCTTTTATCTTTTGTGCTACAAATAAATCATTTATTTCATACGGCTCATTGTTTTGGATCGTTGTTCATTGCGTCATTTAATACTGCAACATTTATTCAATCTTTAACCAATGTCGGCATTCAAAGACCATTGAATATACTATCTACTCCAGTGTCTAGTGCATATCAACCGTTATCAGTTACAAAGAGTGGGAATGAATTTTCATCAAATCAAAAGACACTTTTATTACTTCCAATATCAGTACTTCGTTTAGAATACAGTACTCAATTTTGTTTTCTGACAAGATCTGTTGTATTTCCAGTACATCGAGAATATGCTGCTTCATTTGGACAAAAAAATCATCCGTTGATTGCATGTCTTCATCATACATTGTACATCAATGTTTGCAATGATTGGGCTGGTTGTCAACTTTCAACTGCTGATACTACTACCTTTGAGTTTCCATCAAAAAGAACTTTCATCACTTTGTATGAGTGTCAGTTTTCTGATTTAGTGATTGTTGTAGTGGTAGCAAAAGCGAAAGATAGGAAGAGTGGTGAAATAATTACAGTGAGAATGATTTTTTTCATGGCAAAGGATATAGTAAAAGAATACATATAAGTATATAATAGAAATGATAGATAATACAAGTATTGCAATTATTAAATAATCATATCGCTTTAATGTATTTTATCAGTATGATTAAGAAAACCTCTATTCTCTTATCAATGCAGTATGTCAGCTAAAGTTATCTCGTCATCATTTGTTATTAGTAGCCCAAGTTTAGAGTTATGTCCTCCAAGCGATAAGCGAGAATATGTTTTTATCGGTAGGAGTAATGTGTGAAAATCTAGTTTGATCAATGCACTTTGTGACAAACAACAACTTGCGAAAACCAGTGGACAACCTGGGAAAACACAGCTAATTAACTATTTTGCAGTAGAAACTGCTGCTGAAGATGAAGTAGTCCAATCTCGACATTTAGTAGATTTGCCATGATACTGATATGCAAAAGTAACGAGAGATGAACGTGCAAAATGGGAGGTGATGATAGATGATTATATTCTCAAAAGGACAAATATTGCACAAATTTATGTGCTAATAGATAGCAGACACACACCTCAAAAACTAGATACTGATTTTGTAAGTCGATTATATGAGAATCAAAAACCATTTTCATTGGTCTTCACAAAAAGTGATAAGATATCACAAAAGGACCTCTCTGCACATGTAAAAATGTTTATGGATGATATAAGTGTGAACCTAGAGAAATTACCAAATTACTATATAACAAGTGCAGAAAAAAAACATTCTACAAATAAATTAGTGCAGAGTATTCATGATTTGAACCTGATAATAAATACATAATCTACCATATCAGCAAATGCTTTTAGATAATAGGGAATTTGAAAA
>JAYTKZ010000156.1:0-2643 GCA_043729885.1 bacterium | reverse complement strand
TCTGGTGGTAGAGCAGGTCGTGGTATTTGAGAAACGAATACTGAGCGTATGCGTAGACACTTGAAAGACAAGAAATTAACTATTCAAAAAGAATTAGAGAAATATAAAAAAGTTCGTTGACTCCATCGTGCTTGAAGAAATCGTAAAGATTTATTTACGGTTGGAATTGTCTGATATACGAATGCTTGAAAATCAGCTTTAATGCACTCCTTAACATGAAAAGATATTTTAGTTGAAAATAAATTATTTGCTACATTGTGAACAGCAGTTGGTGAAATGAAATTACCAGTTATGATCCCACAAAACTCAACCAGCACCAAAGGTGCTGTCGCTCCACAGGAGCGAGATACGAATTACACATCGTATGGGAAGATACTCGTCAATGATACGATATGATTTATTCGTGACCTTCCACCAGACCTCATAGAAGCATTTACATCAACACTTGAAGATAGTGTCCATGCACAATTGCTATTACATGTAATAGATGCTAGTGATCCTAAAATTTCTGATAAAATCCAAGTGGTAGATACTATTTTAAACCATATAGAAGCAAAACAACAAAAGCGTTATGTATTTAATAAAACTGATTTAATTACAAAAGAGCAACGTAAAAAAATTAAAGAGAAGTATAAAGAATATAACCCATTATTTGTTTCTGCTATTACTGGGGAGGGTATAGATGAGTTAAAAAGATATATTATGAGTATGAGGCCATAGAAATAATTATTTCTTTATGTTATTTTGTTGTGATTTATTTTTTTCAGACTTATATTTTCTGATAGCTTGTAATGAATCTTTCTTTTCTTGATTTGATAATCGTTTCTTAATTTTATCTGTATACATATTTGGCTCTAGAATAGTATCTTGGCGAGAAATTCGTTCTTTAGCTAATTCAGGATGAAGCTTAGTATAGTATTTTATACTATCAAGATCTGAAGGGAAAGGTACTCGTTGCGCAATAAATGGTGTACCTTCTCAAGGGACCATACTTCATACTATATTCTCTAAACTTGCTTTTGTGAGTAAATGGACAAACCTAATACATCCGTGAGAATGTGGAAGTCAATCAACATACTGTCATCCATGTCTTCATAATCAGCGTAAATCTCATTTATTATTATAAGCATTTATTTCAAGAAAATTTGGCATAGCATCTCTATTTGGAGTAGATCTATGATTAGGATCTTTTCTAATAACTTGAAATACTCATTGTGGAGTTACAGCTTTAAACCATTGTTTTGTTTTAGCGTCTTTGTTTCGGGTTCAATTACCAATTGATACTGGTCATGCAAATTCTAATATTCCATTGTTATAAAATCATAATCACATTTTTTTGTCAGGACGTTGCGCTACTATAATTACTGTTCTTCTTGTTCATACTGAATCTGCAAGTTGTGGTTTATCTATAAGAAAATCTTCTATTGCTGGTTTAAAAAAATCTTTCATACTTGGAAATATACGAGGTACTATAATAGTATCTAGTGTTTTAATATTTATTCCACTCCAATCATAGTCTTGATTTTTAGTTTTTGCAAGATTAGGATTATATTTTCTAATAATTTCATTCACATCTAATTTTCATAACATATATACTAAAGAAAACCTTTTACTATTTATAAGTAATGGATCTCTTTTTTTAATTAAATCTTTTATATCAAAAGTATCTACTACTTCATCTCATATATTATAAGTATTATATTGTGTACTACTTGAGTCATCTTTTGCTATAAGTGTGTTTTTAATATTACGTATAGTATCTTTTTGCTGAATTTTTTTGGTAGATTGATTATCAATTTTTTCTTTTCATTTTTCTCATCAACATCATGAAAGAATTATACTTGCTGTTACCATAGAGACTCGTTGTTTGGAGTTCATTTAATAGAATAGTCTAGAAATATAAAAGATATTTATAATGATTAGATCTGATAAGTCAATAATAGCAGAAAATTAATATTAAAAAAACCTGTGGTAGCCACAGGATGTACTTTAATCGATGTATATCTAGCTACTTATCTATTTCTTTCCTTTCCAACCAGAGAGACTAAGTGCGAATATAGTAATTATTATTACTGTACACATTAAACATAATGGACAATATGCTTTAATAACAAAGGTTTCTTGATATATAAAGTAAGAATTGAATAATATACCACCAAGAGACAAAAATGTTAGTATCTTGTAATTTCTCTTAGGTGTAGTGCAGTATAATCCCATGATTGCGATAGCTATAAGTACAGGATATACTACCAATGCAACTGCTGGAAATGGGATAGGACCAATATAGGCAGCAGGATGGTTTACTACATTTGCACATGATCGTCTATCATTGATATCACAAAATGATTTTCAATCTCCAAAAACCCCATAGGCTTTTCATGTTAAATATGCTGCATTAAATGTAGCAATGATTGATAGGATAATAATTATCGTGAATTTTTTCATTTTGATAGAATTGAATGATTAAAGGGTATGCTGAATATTAATAGTTCCAATTTTATTTTTTCACTCTATATATCAACTATATTTTTCCTGTGGCTGATATGATATTGGAAGTTTATATATTGGTTCTGAGAATGCTATAATTATATTGTATCTATGGAGTCATACTTTTTCTTTGATTGCACAGTTGTCGATATTGCC
>JAYTKZ010000155.1:0-2335 GCA_043729885.1 bacterium | reverse complement strand
GCTAATCAAGAAAATAAGAAGATAAAACAAAAAAGTGAAGAAGTAACAAATATAAAGACGAGAGAAAAGGAGATTGATCCATCAGTATACTCTATATCTAACAGTGGAGATATTAATAAAGAATTAGAGAATTTTAAAGAAACTATAGTTAATAATATTAAATTGCGCTATGGAGTGAATTGATCAAGTAAGGATGAATTAAGTTTTTTTGTGAGAGATTTAATTGATAATAATGAATATGTAAGAAAACGAAGTGTAATATGATATGAAGGTTTTCGTTGAGATAATCAATTTTCAGTTAATGAATTTGTAGATGACTATATAATAAAAAAATATCCTCGTTTATTGACTAAATATTGAGTTTCACAAATACCATATCAAGAAATGCTAAAGTATAAAAAAACAATGATATCCACAGTATTATCTGATGATAAGAATTTTTGAATGACTCAAAATCAATTTGACCAATACAAAACTATCGTTGCGTCTTTTGGGGTATGGTATAGATGAGTTAATATTGGTGTAGTAAAATGATTATGATGAAATACAGTCCCAAATATTGTAGAAATGTATACCAATGATTGATTAAAGCAATACATTCTTGCTAAGAATGATCGAGATGGAACTGACTCATTTAACCTTCGCCTTGGACAAGAAGCTTCAATACTGATACTAACTCAACAATATAAATGTATTAATCAGATATCTGACATTATGTATATATATTGACTCAATAGAAATTCTACAATGATTATTAAAAAGTTAGTAGAAGTATATGGTGATATACCTGATGATTTACCAAAAACTGAAGCTCATATGTTTATTAGGAAGTATTTTAATACTGGTATCTATGCTAATATTAAAGATAGTATAGTTGATTGCACATATCGACAAAATGAGAAAATTCAGATGCCATATATTTCTTGAGATGAACGTATTGATGAAATGAAAAGATTATGATTTATGATGTTAGACAAATACGAGACAAAAGAATGAATAAAATTTTGGACATGAACAATCATATTATGAGGCAAGAAATACCTTGTAGCACAAAACTACCCAATCCAAAGTGTCCATGATTACTCATTAGCAAATGGCAAAATAGTAATGGATGATTTAATGAATATAAAAAATCCTTCTTGAAAATAGATATAATTACATTATAAATGTCGTATTTATCCGACATAATAAATATGAGTACTATTCAAAGGAATCTCACATCATTTTGATTAAACCCTACACAAGCAAAACTCTATATTACCGGATTATCACTATGAAGTGCTCCTATTAGTAGGATAGCACAAAAAGCTAGTATCCATAGAGTAACTGCTCACGATAGTATAAAATCACTTGTTGCACAATGATATTTTCTCGAAGAAAAGAAATGAACTACATCATTTTATCAACCACTACACCCTGATCTCCTCTACCAAAAACAACAAGAGAAAATTGATCTCATAGAACAAATTTTACCACATCTTCGTGATTTAATTAGTATTGATCCTATCAAACCTCGTTTACAATTTGTAGAGTGAATTGAAAGTTGCAAGCAAGTATGTCGTCAAATACTTGAGACTACAAAGAGTTTAGACTCATTTTTGTGAAGTCCTATTAAAAGCGATGATATGCTAGAATTTATTGATGGGGAATTTGAAAAGAAAAGAATCAAGAAAAAAATCAAACAAAGAATTATAGCTTCTACATCAAAAGATTGAAAGGTATCTCGTGTAGTGCAAAAAAAACGCTTGAGAGAAAAAGTTCTTATTGCTCGTTCACTTCTCAATATTCAATGTGGTGTATATCTGTATGGTAAAAATACAGTGATGTATAATTTCTTTTCAAATGAGGAAATGAGTGCTGTGATAATTGAAAGTAAACAACTCTATACAACTCGACGTTCACTGTTTGATTTCTTTTGGGAGATGAAGTAGGATACACGTGCATGTTATGTCATTCCCGCGAAAGCGGGAATCCATATTTATTGGGAATAGATCCCGGGTCAAGCCCGGGATGACAAACAAGTATTCGGTCGATATGACCTCTGTCGACGCTCCCCTACACGTGTAAATCAGCTTTTCACCTTGTATTTATGCAATGTCCTCCTATCATCGAGAGGACATTTATTCTTTATTAAAACACCCATGCGTTCACCAAACGATATATTTTGTCTAATCTGAAAAAGATGAGCAGGAAAAGATGCACTCGCTGATGAACTAGGAATTTCAAAGACAACTATTAGTGATATTCTCATACAGTATTGTAAAGAAAATAATCTAACGCCAGATAGAAATACTCTCACAGAACTCGGAAACACTGTCTTTGACTGACAAACTCT
>JAYTKZ010000154.1:0-3144 GCA_043729885.1 bacterium | reverse complement strand
ACCATCTCCGGCGGCACATATTGCTCATCAAGCAAACTTGAATCCGGCGATACATATTTCTGAAAAGATACATCATTTTCAAAATCATAAGCAGGTTTCTGCTCTATAGTCGACACAACACATGCAGTAGGTTTTATTGGTTCTACCGCTGCTATCTTTTCTGCAACTATAAACTTAGAGAGGATATCAAATAATCATAACATACTGTCACTATATACATTGTATAAAAAGAAAAAAGAGGATTTTCCTCCTCCTTTTGTCATATCGACCGAATGAAATGAGTGGAGATATCTCTATCATATCACCCGAGACGATTCCCAAGTCCCTAATCCCTAGTACCTAGTCCCTCATTGGTTTTAACCAATGAACGGTATCTTCACTCCCCACGCTCTTACCAAATCCTGTGCCATAATATAGAATCATAACAACAACAACGCCACAAAAAATACAGTATTGATCCATCACTCTATAGTATAATATGTAGCTGGTTTTAATCAAAGTACTTTTTGAATAATAACACCTAGCAATCTACCACCATCCAATGCTGGTATCGGCAACAGGTTAAAGATAGCTAACCCCAACGATAACAATCAACCAAATACCAAGAACATTACCCATCCTCACTCCGCCAAGACAAATTGTCATACTCTTGCTGCTCCAATTGGTCACGATAATTTCTTCACCGTTTCTCATCTTTTTGGTGTTCCTAATTGTTTAACAATACTTCATAGTCCATTGAGTGTTAATCTTGTTTGTTCTTTCATTTCATGAATTGCTATTCACATCGCTTTAAACAATGGAAATTTAATAGGCAATATTTCATAGCCAACTCTTGATCCAAGTGATACTCACAATATACATGAATCTTCTGGACATGTTATAGATAATGATTCCTTTGTCCCATTATGATCTACTACCAACAAGAATGATTTTCCAATATATGTTTGTAATACCTGAGGCAATGTATTTGTATCTACTGCTTTACCATCAACAGACAATATAGTATCATTTTTTTGCAATCCTGCTTTTGCTCAAAGTAAATCAGGCGCTAAGTCAGTAACCAGTGCAGCTGCAGGTTTTGCATCACCTGAAAGAAATCATTCTGCTTGAAGAAACTTTTCTGTCGGTAATAAATAACTATATGATTCTCCTTTAATAGCATTTTGTGGTAGTATTTGAATTGGTTTAATACCTACAGTAAATCCAATTGTAAATATTATCCATGCTCCAATCAGATTCATAATAATTCCTCACAACAGGATAATCACTTTCCACCAAAATTTCGCATTAATAAAACTATCTGGAGCATTAAAAGCACCATCTTCAGTTGGTGATTCACCTTTAATTCTTACATATCATCCAATTGGCAAAAGACGAAGAGTAAACTCAGTACCTTTCGAATCAACACCAAAAGACCAAATCTTTGGTCCCATTCCAACAGCAAATTCATGGATTGTTACTCCAGCTTTTCTTGCTAGGATAAAATGCCCGAATTCGTGTATAGTTACTAAAAAAAGCAACAATATTATAAACGCAATTATAGCTACAATCATAAGCTCTCTTATCAATAAAGGTAGTCTATATTGTATTGAAGCCAAGCACAAAAACAACTAAAAGAAATCTATAAAAAAAGTCCTGGATTACCAGAACCTATAAGAACAAATTATTAATTTTATTAGCTCCTTTTTGGGGCAATTCTCAATATAGAGGCGAAAAGATATACAACAATTACTATAGCTATAACTAAAGCAATTCGAGTTGAATAGTCTTCACTCGGTTTTGAAACTACAGCCACATTTTCGCTTTTCCCATCTCTTATCCATTTATTGGCAAGACTTTCGTCTACCATTGCCTTGCTCATTATCACTTTAACTGTTGGTGATGAAGTTTTTTCGAAAGGCACATCAAATGTAACTACAGAATGACCATTTACTGATGCGGTATACAATGTATCATTACTGAATTTACTTATAACCATTTTGTCCTTTGATGTTGAGCAAGATGATAATAGTATTATCAAAGCCATACAACTTAATAGTATCTTTTTCATATTTTTATTTTTGTGAATTAGTATTATATCTTTTATATATAATATGTCAATATCAATAAAAAATCATGAATTACAATACTTTTATCAATAAATAAAGCTGCCCTGCCCCAATAATTAAAAAAACTGGGTAAAATACCCAGCATAATAATTATAGTTTATTTTCAGATTATTTCAGGTAGCAACTCAAGCATAGTAATTACTTGGACTATTTTTTTCTTTGTTTCATCATCTGCTGTATGTAACTTCAGTTTACATATTCCCAATAACTGAGTCCGATGGAGCATAAATCTCCCTTTTAATGTTAAATATATTAATCGTTGATTCCCAAGTTCTTTACTAGGGACAAAGAAATATATATACATGTATGCTTTCTTAAAGTCTTCACTTTGTAACTCTTGAGTTGGCGAGAACCTTTGATTAAAGAACTCTCTAATTTTATTCAGATCTACTTCTTCTTTTTGATCAAGAAGTGTTCTTACAACATTTTCCAATGTATGTATAGGATTATTTTCCATGATTTTTTCGGTTTTGTTTTTGAGTTCTGTTTTGTTCTTTCATAGAGTCAAACATTATTTCTCTTTGAATATTATCTTCTTCTGTCTGAGAAGTCAAATGCCACCACCTACAACTATCACATTCATATGCTCGCAAGTATATTCCAGGACTTTCCTTCTGTCTTCGAAGAATCACTTCATTTGCCTCTTCAAGACAAGAATATCTATTCTTCTTTTCACAGGGTTTTTTATTTTTCTTAAATTTTTGAAAAGTCTTTTTACCAGTTTTTTGTAATTTTTTCTTGATTCTATCAGGAATAAGATGATTGTGTTTTGTTTCTTCTTTAATAATTTCTCTTTTAATTAATCCTTTATTTATCCCTTTATGTTTTTTATGTTTCATATAAAATATATTAGATATAGACTCTATACAAATTACTATATATGTCAATACTAGTTCAATATATAAAATTCTATCTATTTCGCTTTCAATTATATTATTAGCTGAATTGTAATCCAAAACGCATAATGAGTATAATACGATATGAAGGAACTTTATATCGTATTAAAGAAGATGGGAAAAAGACATATGAGATTAGA
>JAYTKZ010000153.1:0-8951 GCA_043729885.1 bacterium | reverse complement strand
TACCCTCCTAGTCATTTACCGATATTTTGAAGTGCGATAACTATTTCATCAATAGCTTTCTTACCAAGACCTTTCATAGAAAGAAGTTCTACTTTTCTCTTTTTTTCAAGATCTTCTACGTATAAGATTGAGTTTTTGATAAGAGCATTTCTTGTTCTTTCACTCAATGGTAATGCATCAATAGGCATAGTTTTGATATTCATTTCTTCAGGAAGTTTTTCTTTTTCTTCATGAAGTTCGCTCAATTCTACGAACATTGCAGCATCTACATATATTTCATCAAATACGAATAATTTAGCATAAGAAGCCAATACTTCACCTGCAAAAGACATAAATTCTTTTGGAGATAAATCAGCATATCTTGTTTTAACTTCCATAATCAAAGCGTCTTTAAGTCCACCTTGGAAATCGTCGATTACTTCAATTACATCATATTTTACATATTCAACAGCTTTGAAATCGTTGTCCACAAGAAGCAAGTTGATATCACTATCATTGTTCTTTTCTTCACGTCTTCTAAGGAAATCTATGCTGTAGTATCCGTATCCTTTTTCAACTCTAATATCGAAGATTAATTCTGTACTAGGGTCTGATATTTCACAAAGATATGTATCAGTATCAAGAAGTTCAACTCCTGATGGTAATTTCAAATCAGCAGATGTATAAACACGAGCTCCTTTGAATTTTTGTGGAATCCATTGAAGATTTTCTTGTTTTCCAGCGATAGTGAAACGCAATTTTTTGAAGTTTTGCATTACATCAATTACTGCTTCTTTTACTCCATCTATAATATGATACTCATGAGACACTCATTTAATTTTCATTGCAGTAACTGCACTACCGATATTGTATCACAAGATTGCTCTTCTGAGTGCATTACCAAGTGTGTGTCCGAACCCTCTAGGTACATATTGCAATTCAAATTTCATAGTAAGTGAATCAATTTCTGTAGTGATGATTTTTGGAGAACCGATGTATTTTTGTATATCGAGCATGAGGCCGACCGATAAAGAATATAAAAGTAGTAGAGATTATTATGCTCTCGCGTAGAATTCAATTACTTTCAAGACATCAACTGGAGTTTGAAGTGTAGTTACATCTGGTAGATCCAATACTTCAACAGTTTTATCTGCTTTATTTACTTTTACCCAAGCTATATCAGTATTAGCATTTTGGAATGCGTCATCGTACAATGCAGATGTAGCAACTTTTGCTCTTACAGCTATTTTATCATTTGCATTTACAAAGTATGATGGGATATTGTGCTTTTCACCATTTAGTGTCAAATGACCATGAGTCACCATTTGTCTAGCTTGCATAATAGTTTTAGCAATACCAGCTCTCAAAATTACTGCATCAAGTCTGCGTTCCAAAAATTGTAGAAGAACTTTATCGTGTTCTAAACCTTTGTTTTTCGCATAACGAGAAGATGTAAACTTCACGAGTTTCGCAAATGGTTTTTCAGCCATAAAATATGTTCTCTTGAGTACTTGTTTGTTTCTCAAAAGTTTTCCATATTCAGAGAGTCTTGGCATATTAGCACCGTGCTGACCAGGAACACCTCTTCTTTTTTTGACATCATATTTGTCGTTTCCGAAGATATTTATCCCCTCTCTTCTTACGATTTTATATTTTGGTCATGTATACTTCATGTAGAACAATAACGTTAATAGTATAAAGAAAAAACTTTATTTGGTTAAATTGACAATTACATTCTCTTTGGTCTGATACCTTTACAACCACCAAATTGAATTGGAGTTGCTTCTTTGATATACAAAATATCAATTAGGCCAAGATCATTGATGGCTTTAAATACACCATCTCTTCCCATACCAATACCTTTGAAAACCACACCGATTTCTTTGAGTCCCAAATCATCTCTTGCTGTTTTCAAAAGATTCTTTGCCAACGTTTCCGCTGCGTATGGAGTGTTTTCTTTAGCACCTTTGAAACCTACATTACCTGTACCGTTACCAGTAACCTTGTTACCTTTTTCATCAGTAAGTGTAATAATAGTATTGTTTTCAGATGTATGAACATGGAGAACACCTTTACTTATCTTAGTGCTCTTTTTTTTCTTAGCTACTTTTTCAACCATTGAATATGAATATGAATAGTAAATGTATAATTAGTATCTAGTAGTTAGTAGTTAGCAGTTAGTTAATGGTTTTCCCATCACTAGCTACTGGCTGCTAAATACTGACTACTTCTTTATTGTAGGTCTAACTCTTGCTCTACCAAGTAATTTCTTCGCAGTTTTTGCGTTTTTTCTTGTAGATTGTCCTCTAACTGGAAGTCCAAGATTGTGTCTTACACCTTTGTAACATCTAATTTCCTTCAATCTCTTGATGAAACCATTGATTTCTCTCTTGAGGTCATTTTCCAATACCATCCCCTTGATTACATCTACGATCATTTTTTCTTGTGCTTCAGAAATATCCTTTACTTTCGTATGAGGATTAATTTTGAGATCTTGAAGAATTTCAAGAGACTTTGGACGTCCTACACCGTAAATGTATGTAAGTCCAATCCAAATATTCTTAGCATCAGGTATAACGTGTCATTGAATTCTTAACATAGTGTATCTTGTATAGAGAGATATAAATGAGTTCAAAATGAATAACTTATGGGCGCATAGCACTCAAAAAATTACCCTTGTCTTTGCTTATGTTTAACATTTTCGCAAAGTACAAATATTTTACCGTGTCTTCTAATAATCATACATTTGTTACACATCTTTTTTATTGATGATCTTACTTTCATGGTAGTCAGACTTGAGTAATAAAAGTTTATTATGGTTTTGGTGTTACTCATACAGGAGGTGGTGTTCATGGAGCTCCTGGTTTCTTTTGATTATGTCTATAAATAATACGTCATTTTTTCATATCATATGGATTTAATTCTACATCAACATGATCACCAGGAAGCACACTAATTCTGTGCAAGTTTTTCATTTTCCCAGATAATGTTGCGGTAACATCCATACTGTAATCAGCAAGCCAAACTCTATATCCTCAAGGCCCGAGATTTTCTTTTACTTCACCGACAACGATAATCGCATCATCTTTTGGCATTATAGGGTAACTTCTTTAATAACTAAAGTAGTTTGAAGAGGTCTGAAACCTTTGTTTCTTTCGTATCTGTTCTTTCTTTTGAACTTAAGAACTCTGATTTTAGTACCTTTAGCAGTACCTTGATTGTCAGCTATAACTTTCGCTCCAGCTACAATAGGTGCTCCAACTGATACACTAGATCCATCTTCAGCAAATACCGCAAGTACTTCAAAACCACTGTATTCCTTATCATCCATTCCGATAGAGTCTACAATTATTTTAGTACCTTTAGTAACGATATATTGATGTCATTGACATTGAACAACTGCGTACATGATATTATGTGCATAATTAATAAAGTCCTCTGAACAAGGATATTCTGACTGCTGGCAGTATAAGAATGTCCGAAGTGAAGGGATTTGAAGGATAATATTTTAAATAGCTTTTCTCCTCTTAGTTTATTATCCAAAAAACTAAACGATTTTTCCAAGTTGTGCGAGCATTGCATATTTTGATTTAGTTCTCTTGTATGCCAATGATACGAGAGCTCTAGCTCTTTTATATCTTCTAGCACTTGGGAATCTGTATTCAACAAATTTTCTATACCATTTTGTCCCGTAATGCTTTTGCTTTTTCACTGTATCTATAATACGAGAAGTCCATAATTCTTTCTTGTAGAAAGCAATCATTCTTTCGTTTGTATTAAGATCACCTGTTCTGTAGATTGTAAATCACATGGATATAATATGATAATAGTTTAAATAGTATTTCTAGAATTGATTCATTTCCCTCACCTCTTATATATCGAGTTATCAATAAAGAAGAGCTCGGGATAGACCTATGGTCTATAGTAGTATGCCCGAAACCGGAATCGAACCGGTACCCTATTACTAGGGGCGGATTTTAAGTCCGCTGCGTCTACCAATTCCGCCATCCGGGCATAAGCCATACGAGAGCCGTCCGAGTCTGCTACCAAGTCGGTAAACACCGACCTCGTCTTCGACTTCGTTCCGCCATCCGGGCGTATACAAGACCGGTGTATATTGCTTACAAATAACGGTCTTTTCTTAGTAGTTATTTTACAATTTCTCCATAGATCTTATCAAATGCCGCTGGGAATGCTGCTGCGATGTTTGAAAGAACTTTTCTATTTAGTTGAACATTTTTAGTGTTCATTACATGGATGAATGTAGAGTACTTGCTACCTTTGCTTTGTACAGCAGCAGATATTCTTTCAATCCAAAGTTGTCTATAATCTCTCTTTTTAAGTTTTCTCGAGATATAAGCATGTTGACCTTGTTTTACCAATGCCAATCTAACTTGCTTGATAAGATTATTTCTTCCAAGTCTAAATCATTTCGCGCGTTCAATAAACGCTTTATGACTTTTATGTCTTTGTAAACCATTTTTAACTCTTACCATGGGATTATCTTACACTGTGAGGAAGTAAAGACTTGATTCTAGCAGTTTGTGTTTTAGAAAGAACTCTACCGTTTTTTGATTGTTTAGTAGCTCTTCCTTTATTTGTAAGAAGATGTCTTTTTTGTGCTTTATCGTGCATAAATTTATTTGTCTTAGTTACTTTAATTCTCTTTGCAGTTCCTTTGTGTGTTTTTCCTATTCATGCCATTGGAATTACTTTATTTTAGGTAGTAAAAAGAGTGATACTCCATTCGGTTCTTGTTTTACTCATTGAGATTTTCATTTAGCTTCTAGTTGTTGATCAATTCATTTCAATCTCTCAATAACTTTATCAATAAATATTCTTTCTCTTCATTTCAATCTTACAATAAATCTTACAGTATATCAATCATCTAAGAACTCTTCTGCTTTTCTCATTTTGAGTTGGAGATCATTGTCTCATATAGTATATGACATTTTGATATCTTTTCCTCATTTTGCTTTCTTCTTATTTTTATCTTTTTCATCTTTTTTCTTATCATATTGATATTTTCCATAGTCTACTATCTTTGCTGTACATATCATCTCTAATGGATTATATGCAACTTGAACTAGATCAAGTCATTGTGATGATGCGCGTCTTAACGCTTCATCTCTAGATATTACTGTTAATGCTTTTTCACCATTTTCATCTATCAGTAATACTTTTGGTGCTTTAATCATTTCATTTATATATACCATTCTAGCATCTCTATTTCATGCCTGTACGATTCTTGGTCACGTTGTTTGAGGACGTGTACCAGTACCTGCTTGAAATGGACGAGCTGCTCATCAAGCTTGTGGTGGGCGTGGCGCTCATCATGTCTGAGGGCGCGCTGCTCATCAAGCTAGTGGACGTTGACCTCCAAACTGTGGTCTAGATCATCATTGTCATAATGGTTTTTTTACAAATGGTGGCATACACACAAAAGATAGTAAAAGGGTCTTCTGATCGAGAATCTTATGCCTGCTTGCAGGATAAGAAGATTCGAAGGGAAGAAACTCGATAGATAATAGGTTATTACAATAGCTTTTTTCAATACCTATTATCTAAATAATATTTCATCGATCGGATTCTACTCCCAGCGGGATTCGAACCCGCGATCTTCGGAATGAGAATCCAATATCCTAGGCCAGCTAGACGATGAGAGCATATAGATGTTATGTAAGAGATTTTCTCTACAATATTTTAATAGAATTTTATTTACCCTAGTTTTATATTAATATGGGCTAATTTGCCCTAGCATGGGCTCGAACCATGAACCTACAGCTTAGAAGGCTGTTGCTCTATCCATTGAGCTACTAGAGCATACTTTTATTTATAAATCTTTTTTTACATAAAAAGAAAAAACTCCATAACGAGCTTTCCTATATTACATAGGAATAAGATTCAAAATAACGATGTTGTAATGATCTAACATGCTAGTGAGTCACTGCCAACGACAGTGTGGCGTACCTTGCGGTTACCTACTCCTCTAGTCTTATTAATATCAGACATATAGTTTTTGTCCGAACCGATATCATATAGAAGTGATTAGTGATTGCAAGGTGAAAATAATATATTCTATAATTAAAAAAAATAGGATGAAAACACCCTATTATATGAATTTTTCTACTTTAGTTTCTTTGATCTCTTTCCAGTTGCCAGTTTACTTTGCTTACCATGCTCATTATCCATTCAGGTAACACTTCTTCTTTTTGTTCCATGATAGCATTAAGGAAAGGTGTCACTTTTTTATACACTCCAATAAAATGGAATCCATTTTTAAGTGAAACTCCTGTACCTAACTCTGGTGAAGACCACATGTACACATCATCTTTATGAGAAATAAAGGTATAATGCGGCGAAACCCTGTCTTTAATACCTACCAATACCTCATCTTCCTCCAGAGAGGATACTTTATTGTGTGGTGTATCGACCATATCATTGGTTATGACTTGCAGTTCTGTATTCATTTTGTTGGAGTTTTGGAAGAACTCCTGAAGTCCTTTTTGCATAAAAGATAAATCATTGGAAGCTATTGTTGCTACTTTCATATTTTTAATTTATTTTTTGTTAATATTTAATAATTATAACTATATAGTATATTATGTCAATTACAATATTATTGTAAAATAACTATAATTCAAATTAGTTGTATTTGTATAATCTAATTTATATAATGGAGAAACACAAAATTGTTCATTAACATACTACAACACTTGTGAATCAAAGTTCATAAGTACAATATAAACAATATTACTAAAATAAAAAATAAATTATATTACAATGGAAAAGGAAAAAATAAAAGTAAAGTGGAAATCAGACGATAGTCCAGGTTCATTTTCAACCGTTCTTAAAAAAGAAGTATCTGTATATTTTGAGCAAACAGGGAAAAGCAAAAAAGGAACCCCAATCCTCTATCTCAAAACATTTGTTATATTCTTACTACTAGGTATATCATATTGGTATGCTCTATATAGTGGATCTATACTTATGTTTGGAGTTGTAGGACTATTTGTTGCTCTGGTTGGCTTCAATGTAATGCATGATGCATCGCATGGCAGTTATTGTGACGCCAGTATACTGGGAGTTAAAGTAAACTCTATATTGCGTTTCTTAGGAGCTGATGTAATGGGTGGTGCAGGCGCATTTTGGCATCAAAAACATGACATAGTACACCATACATGGACTAATATTGTTGGAACTGATAATGATATTAGTAGATCTCCAATGTTTAGGTTTGCTCATTCTCATGAATGGAGGTGGTATCACAAATATCAACATATATACTGTTGGTTTTTGTATCCATTTCTCACACTTGGTTGGTTTTATGTACATGACTTTCATACATACAAAAGCAAATGCATAGATAAATATTCATTTAAAATGAGCAAAAGAGATAAATGGGAGTTTTGGATTGGGAAAAGTGTTCATATTTTACTATTTGTAGTTATACCTATTGTATTTATGGGATGGAAAGCACTTATAGGTTTGTTATTGATGCATATGGTAGCGAGTTTGTTTCTTGCATTAGTATTCCAAATGGCACATATTGTGAAAGGACTAGCATTTATACCTGAAAAGCAAATTCATATTGATGATCTTTGGTTTGTGCATGAACTAAACACAACAGCGAATTTCGCAAGTAAAAGCTGGCTTTGGACTCTATTGCTTGGTGGGTTAAATTACCAAGTAGAACATCACTTGTTTCGTGAAATATCTCATGTGCACTACCCTGCTGTGAGTAAAATCGTACAGGATGTATGTAAAAGATTCAATGTGTCATATCATTCATTTCCTACATTTAGTGCTGCTATAGTGTCTCACTATCAGCATTTGAAACAACTTGGACAAGCAGCCTAATAAGTCTTTAATTACCTTAATAAGTTCCAGTATTGTACTGGAACTTTTTTTTATATTCATATAATTTCTTCAAAAAATTACTATTGTCTTTTATATTATAATATATATAGTATGTATTCATAAAAAAAATAAAAGAATGATTATAAATAAAAAATTAGTGGGGATATTAAACGCGTTTGAAGCAATCACATTAAAGAAAATCAATGAGGTTGCTCGTCTCATGAAGAGACAAGAGAGTAAGTATTTGACAACAGAAGCAGGATTGATGAGTATTCTCGAGGAATTACAGCAACACTACTACCTCCTTGAGATAAAAAACTTCCGACTATTCATATATAATAACACATATATGGACAGTAATTCACTGCTTTTTTATCATGATCATGAGAACTCAAAAGAGGCTCGTATAAAAGTAAGAAAACGAAAGTATGTGGATACAGGTGGGGTTTATATTGAGTACAAGGTGAAAACCGGTACTAAAATGGACAAAGAGAGAGCGGAGTTGGACAAATCTGACGATATAAACCTTATGGATGAGAAGTCTATGGATTTCTTCAAAAAGTTGTATGGTGAGGATTTATCTTTATTACCTACAATGAAGACTAACTACTTGAGAATTACTCTTTGTAGTAAAACTTCGGAAGAAAGGCTAACAATCGATCTAAATTTAGTATTCAAAGATGCTCGCAATCCAGAAAATGGAAAGCTAAAAGTTGAAGATTTCGTGATAATCGAAGTCAAACAGGTTGTGGGATCTACAAATAGCTTCTGCAAAGATGTGATTGAAAAAAACGGCGGAAGACTCGCTGAAGGGTGCTCTAAGTATTGTTTGGGATTGATATATTTCAAAAAGGTAGACAAGTATACCCACTTCCAAAAAACTATAGACTTTATAGAAAGCCATGGTGGAGTGGCGAATGTATCTACTGGAGAAAGAATTGAATTTATTAATACGTAAAAAAAAACAAGGTTTTGTATATTGCTACGTCTTATTAGGACGTAGCTTTTTTTGGTAGCTGAATTGTAATCCAAAACGCATAATGAGTATAATACGATATGAAGGAACTTTATATCGTATTAAAGAAGATGGGAAAAAGACATATGAGATTAGA
>JAYTKZ010000152.1:0-2086 GCA_043729885.1 bacterium | reverse complement strand
TTATACTACTTGTCATAGATGAAAATGCTGCAGCATTGAGTAATGATCCATTATAACTGTGATACCAATCCATTTGTTGCAGCATATCTTCACATATTTTTAGTAATCTAGTTTCTACTCCAAACAATACAGCCCAAGGGAGAATTGCATTGATGAAATTTGGATCTTTTTTAAGTTCTGAGTCAATAACTGGTCTTTCTACTTTTTCCAAGAATGCTTTAAATCCTCTCATCTCTTCAAAAAGTTGTTCTCAATCACTAGTTAGTACATATTTTCTTGTGAATATATTTCATTTCTTTTCATACCATTTCCCCTCTCAATCTGCTTGTGACTCTAACTCTCCTAATACCTTAGTCATTTTACCATATGAGTCTTGTGTGAGTTTGACTTTATCTTGCACACTATCTCGTGGTCAAAAGAATTCTTGAAGTAATGTTTTATCAATATCAGTAGCATTAGAGGGATTTTCTTGTACTTCATTGATTACAAATGTATCTTCTCATTTTACTCAGAATAAATATTTTTTTCACTCAATGAGATCAATGCGAGTTCGTCACTTCGTTGCCCAATAATATAATAATGATACGAATATTTGCGGATTTTGAGCATTGTACCAGAACCAAAATGCTTGTGATGGTTCAATATTCCTAGGAGGTAGATAATACGGGGTTATTGCTTTAGAACTCTTTCGTGCAGACTTGCGTCATGTAATTGATCATCTCCTTTTTGATCAAGCTATACCAATACCTATAAATACAAACCAGAATAGAATTGGTATCAGACCTTCTCATAAATTACTTAACCATCTTCCAAATGATTTTCGTCATGATTGTATTGATTGTCGAAATTCTAGTGATGGTTTCTTTGCAAACAAATCATTGTAATTATTTGCTGCAACAAAATAGTCTGATGGGAATTGTAATCATACTGTCATTCATTGTTTAGCTCATAAACTTACTCATAGTGTTCAGTCAATTGTAGTACCATTGATTTGTTGTATAGAAGCTCATTGTGTATTTCTTTCTCCATTTCCTCATCGTACTAAAAACATATTTCATGTGCCAAAAGTATACGATTCAGGAAGTGTAATCCTAAATGTACTATTAGCTATTGTCGTATTCCACTGAGATCAAATAACATTCCAATAGAGTTCTTGCCATCATCAACTTGTTGTTATACTTCCTGAAGCATATGCTTTTATAGCATTCACTACTGTATATGAAATAATATATTGCTTTGGTCAAAATAGATAAGTATCAGCATCTCATATTTTGAGAGTATAATTATTATCATCCAATGTCTCTGCTGCTACTGGATTCCCAATACTCACTAAATTCTTAATATGAATATAGTCTCATGCATTATCTTTGATAGGTACTTCTCTATATATCCCACGCCTTTGTTCAGTAAAATTAGTATTAATAGTCTCTATAACATCCATTGATCCATCAGATTGAATATTCATATCAACATGAAATCATTCGATAGTGAATCCTCATGCATCTGCTGCAAAAACTGAAGATCAAGTAGCTGCTATTACAACTGCTATTATTAAAATAATTTTTTGTTTCATAGAGTATACTTATGAATAGATATATAGTATTTATTGATAATATACCATATTGCAAGAGGTCAAATATTAGAAATCCCCACTGATATACAGCAGGGATTTACTCAGTTAATAATGACTTTTACGCTGTTTTCAGCGATTTTCTTTTTGAATAACTGAAAGAGTTTCCAGTTTTTTCAATTAAAGCATTTTCAATTTCTCTTGCAGCATCCTCTCCAAGTAAGTTAGCAACTTTTCTGAAGCTTGTTGCTTGCAATTTTTCAATTGAAGTAATGTCATTAGCTTCAAGTGTCTCTTTTTCTTCCATTGGCATCATAATGCCATCAAATTCTGTCATAAATAGTTCTTTTGGATTTTTTGTAATGATGAAGTGCGATTATACCCTTACACCTTAGTATTGCAAGAAAATATTTATAATAGCTGAATTGTAATCCAAAACGCATAATGAGTATAATACGATATGAAGGAACTTTATATCGTATTAAAGAAGATGGGAAAAAGACATATGAGATTAGA
>JAYTKZ010000151.1:0-2908 GCA_043729885.1 bacterium | reverse complement strand
CTCTCATGTTAGTGAGATTAACGATCGACAGTAGGTCGTGTGTTGAGTTTTAAAAGACCACTCTAATCTTTAGTGTATTCAATTGGAGTTAAATCTATTGTGATTTCTATATTAATTCTTTGTTCTTGTGATCTCATTCAATCAAATCAAACTATTAATACAGCGATTGAATTGGTTAGATCCCAATCCAGTGAATTCAACCTAAATCGATGTGAACAGTCTAAAGTTCCTGGCAATTTTTAACCAATGACAGTCTCACACAGATTGAAAATTCAGATTTTATCGTAATTGACATAACAAAACTAAACTTTAATCTTATTTTTGAATTTGGATATTGCATTTCAAAAGGCAAAAAAATTCTGCTTGTTTTCAATAAATCTATAAATTTAGATTCCCGAGAAATGTCAGAAATTGGATTGTTTGATGAAATTGATTACAAAGAGTATGAAGAACCAAAGAGTCTTGCTTTACTGATCGAAGAAGTTCAAGAAATAAAAGAAATATATCAAGCTCCAAGTTTAATTGATAAGTCAGCACCAATTTATATGCTTGACACATTATATAAAACAGATATATCAACTCGTATTTCTTCAAAATTAAAAAAATCTAAGATTAGATTCAGAAGTTTTGATCCAAGTGAGCAATCACGTATTTCAGCTTACGTAGCACTTAATGAAGTACAAAAATCAGTTGCGATAGTTGTTACCTTATTATCTAATAAATTAGCTGACCATGTACGTAACAACTACAGAGCAGCATTCTTATCTGGCCTTGCATATGGATTAGAAAAAATACTTTTGCTACTTCAAGAAAATGAAGGGTCAACATCGCAAGACCATAAAGGATTAATAACCACATATGCTGATTTAAGAGATATTGATAAACAAATTAATATTCTTGCACCTAAGGTGATGGATGAATTGCAAAACTTTGCTGGAAAAGAGATTCTCAGACGGCCACAACAACTTCTTGAAAGATTGGAGTTGGGTGCGCCAGCAGCAGAAAATGAAATGGGTACTCTCGACCAATATTATGTAGATACGGATGAATCTGCTCAAACTTTGTGCGGAAACGCTCGTTTAGTCGTAGGGCGAAAAGGAGCTGGAAAGACAGCTTTATTTATTCACATAAGAAATGAATTAAGAAGAACTAGAAAAAATATAATCTTAGATCTTAGACCTGAAGGACATCAACTTAAGCGACTAAAGCATCTTGTGCTTGATCTTTTAGAAGATGCTGTTAAGGAACATATAGCAACTGCGTTCTGGGAATATCTTTTACTTTTGGAATGCTGCCACAAAATCCTTTTAACTGATAAGACTTTTCATACTAGGGATCAGAAAATGTATAGTTTATATCAGCAATTAGCCGATGTGTATGGTGACAAAGATGTAGATGTAGATGTAGATTTTTCTGAAAGAATGTATCAACTTGTTCAAAAGATTAGTGATGATTTTAAGTCTCAGTATGGAGAGGATAAAATTCAATATTTAAGAACTAATGAAGTTACGCAGTTAATTTATAAACATGATATTCCAAAACTCAGAGAGGCTTTACTAGAATATCTCAAACAGAAAAAACAAGTATGGATTCTTTTCGATAATATCGACAAAGGTTGGCCTACTAGAGGTGTTACTGTTACCGACATAACTATTCTAAAAGCATTACTCGAAGCCACAAGAAAGTTAGAAAAATATTTCGACAAAAAAGATATTGAATTTCATCCTGTTATTTTTGTAAGAAATGATGTATTTGAGCTACTTGTTGAAGAGTCATCGGATCGCGGTAAAGAATCTAAAGTATCTCTAGATTGGACGGATCGTGATTTATTGAAAGAGTTTCTAAGGAAAAGAATAATTAATAATGATAATAATGCATTTACAGAAGAAATCTCGTTTGAAGATGCTTGGAAAAAAATCTGTATTACTCACACTAGTGGTGAAAATACAGCCGATATGATTATTGAAAGATCTTTGATGAGACCTAGAAATTTACTGTCCATAATCAGTTATGCAAGAAGTTACGCTGTTAATCTTAGAAGGCATCGTATTGAAGAAGAAGATATTCTTAAAGCATTAAATACATATTCTGCTGATATCGGTAGTGAAGTTGGATATGAAATACGAGACGTTTTCCCGGAGGCAGAAGATATTCTATATCACTTTATAGCTACCGAAAAAATCTTTTCAGTTGGGAAATTGAAAGAATTTATACAAAATTCAACTATTAGTACAGAGCAAGATAAAGTGATCGAAATACTTCTTTGGTTTGCTTTTCTTGGCGTATGTAGAGAGCGTGATGGTGAAATTAACATTACGTATATTTATGATATTTTTTATGATATGAAAAAGCTAAAGCAGTTAGCAAAAGGGCTGAAAGATGATTCGGTTCTAGTATCAATCAATCCTGCATTTTATCCATTCTTAGAAATATAGTCAATTATTTAATTTTTATAAAACAGATAGAACAACTCGAAATCCAATTGCATTTCCTCGCTTTTCTAATTTTCCCTTCATTCGATATAAAGATCGGCAAAATTCAGGTAAAGAGTTCCAAGACCCACCTCGCATCACTCGATAATCTGGATCACCATTTCCAGTCCAAATTATTTGAGTAGATGGAGCATTTTCATAGTTTCTATGCCAGGGATCAGCGCACCATTCCCACACATTCCCATGCATATCACATAAACCAAATAAATTAGAAACTCTGAATGTATCTACTGGTGTTGTTTTCTGGCGAAAAATCCCCTGTGTTTCGTATGAATATCTAACATTACAGTTATAGTTTGCTAATCTAGAAATAATAGTCTCTCCAAAGTGAAATGGGGAATCAGTTCCTGCTCGACATGCATACTCCCACTCTGCTTCACTTGGAAGCCTATATGGATGACCTGTTTTTACTGATA
>JAYTKZ010000150.1:0-2372 GCA_043729885.1 bacterium | reverse complement strand
GGAGTAGATGAAAGCATAGAACCTACATTTTTACTGAGTTCTTGGGTTCCTGTAGACCATATATCTTTGAAAACTCACATGAGGTCACCAGATTTGTTTGTTGAATCAGACATATAATTTTAGAGGTATAAAATAAGTAGTCATATCGACCGAACGAAGTGAGTGGAGATATCTCTAGAAATCCTTTGTAATGCGAGAGATTTCTCGACGCCTTACAGTCGCTCGAAATGACTCTCTACAACGTCACCAACAGTCTATCTGTCGTAAACACATATATTTTTACTTTTCATTGCAAACCATACTTTTGCTTGATGAGGTAGAGTGCATGTTTAGCATCAGCTACTCATGAAGTTCATGGCAAGATTACTCAGTTTGTCCCATGGTCATCAACCAATGCAAATCAGTATAACTTGGGTGTAATAACTGGTATTTTACTGATATTAGTTTCTTCATACAATGTTGTAACTACATCAAGTGTTAGTATTTTGATTCACTGAACTGGTTCAATATGTGCTTTGTATAAAGCATCAATTGTTTTATCCAATGTTTTATCAGTCTCTACAATTCATTCAGAAAAAAGTAATTTTCACGAAGCATCAAATCCAGAAACAAAGAGTCATTTTGTGTCGCGAAGTTTATATTTTTTTTCTATCATCTCTTTTATTTTTTCTAACATACATACAAAATACTGATTAGTATTGTATTTCCTAGAGGAAAATATATCAAATCGCTATGCGAGGGACTAAGGATTAGGGAACAAATAAAAAATCAAATTTATGTTTTGGGGATTATATGCAATACAAAAAAATTATAGTTTGGATTATCCTAATTTCATGTTTAGTAGCGTGAGCAATGGATTTAATCAATATCAAGCCATGACAAGCATTGTGGGCAATGCTAGTGCTATATTTTATTATTCCTTTGGTTTCACTTTCATTAATTGACTCTCATAAATGATATGTTAAAATATGATGAATTATTGCCACTATATTACTGCTGGCAATATCAAGATTTCATGTATATCCACTCATAGGTGCGGCAATATTTGTATGATGATCAATACTGAGTCTTTTGCGTCACAATACATTATTACAACGCAGAAAACAAATTACTCCATGGTGACTTGCTATCGTACATAGTGCGACATTTTGTATGACTTGTGCAATTGCATGATCATTTAGTATTATGGGAAAAGGGAAAGGAATTGATGTAAATTGTGATGAAGTGCGTGGGTTTATTAATCAACATATGGCAGTTGTATTGGCTCCAATATGAATCACAACATGACAAATGGATAATATACAGTTACGAGTAGACTGATTTTTCACAAAAAGTACTGATGAAGTAATTCAGGAACAAGTAACTAATCAAATTTCTACACAGTTGGGATGAATAGCAAGTGGCAATGATGCAACTGCACTAGTAAGACAACAGTTAGGTGGTACATCTATAGCAGATATAGCCGCTCTCCTCAAAAATAGCCCTCAATGATGACAAGTATCAGATGACATGGCAGCTCAAATAGCTACAATGTTAAAATCCAATGCAAATGTATTAACTATTAAAACACCTGATCCAAGCACATTAGCATCCAATAACCCTTTTGCAAAAAGACTCCAAGAAAGAGCAAAAAATAAATTACTTATATCAGGGACCGTAGGAGATAAGCAAGAACTAGACAATAAAATATGTAATGTTGTATTTGATCAAATCAAAACTCGATCTACATTGCCATGATTTACATTATCTATTCTTATTTCACTTATATTTTTCTTTTATCCATTAATTAGATTATTCACATATTTCTACGCTGGATTTCTTTCATTAGTATATATGCTCCTCAGGAGAATATGATTCATATCAGTAGTTCCTGAAGAAAAAATAGTAGATACACGAGTTGTTTGAAATGGATATACATGAAATACTATATTATCGACACTTGCTGTTAAATCAAAAATAGCATCGCAAATAGCAAAAAAACAAAGTCCTGCACAAATCGCACAAAATGCTACGCCTCCTATGCAACCTACTAAAAGCACTTGACCAAGTGATATCGATACAGTACTTGATTGATTTAATCTACAATGATGAGGTTCTTGATGAAATAATCCGAACCATATCATTACAGCTAATTCTCGTCAAGATAAAGATACAATCGATCTTCCACCAAGTTCTAAACAAGATATTGCACCTCGTATAAATTTTGGTAATTTTGGATGAAACTTTGATAAGCCACCACAAAGAAAAAATAATCTAGACTAATATGGAATCAAAAGAAAAGACGCTGTAGTGGCGTCTTTTTTATTATGTGAGTGAAGTTAAAATATCTTCTGGGGTTTCAAATTTGCGTTCAATTCTTTCTCTTTCAGTAA
>JAYTKZ010000149.1:0-2590 GCA_043729885.1 bacterium | reverse complement strand
CTATTATTACATATGTCTGATTGAGATAAAACTCATGACGATCTCCTTATGTTACCATGACATAAGGGCAACTATTACTCCTAAAGATACATATCTTGTAGGAGTTTTTTTATATGTAGTACTCATCACAAAGACATTTTTCATATTTTTTCAATAAATCTTCTAGAGTCCAATGTTTTTGCTTGTGATAAGCATATCTTCATAACATCCCTACGATTTTTAGGTTGATATATAACTGAAGATGGCACATCATAATACCACTTACTATTCTTTCACCCACTTGTTAGTGGCACTCATCGCAACAAATTCCCAACTTTCTTTATAATCAAAAATGGTCTTGCAAATCATTTTTTCCCATCTTGTTCTGTTCAAATATTTTTTCATAATTTCACATACCATATCTCTCTTTCATTAATATATATCTGACGAGGAATAGATGTATCAAGAATTTTCTTTTCTTCGTTCCACACATCAAACTTATTTCACCCCATCTTCCTCAAATACCCCTCTATCACCTTCTCATAATTAAACGACGTATCTATAAACACCACCCCCAGCTCATCTGCTTTTGTATAAAAAATATTCGATAACTCTATAAACCACTCTACTTGTTTCACTAATTCTGTTTGATCGAGCACATATGTTCGGTGAATATCTGATGTATCATAGCGTCTAATGGCACGCAATTTCTGTGCTGAAGTGACGTGAGGATATCAAACTATCACTATCGTATGAGTATCACCAAAGTGCTCTACCAACATATCGATATCCATATGAAATCACTCTAGCACATAACTATCAAATTCATGATCAAGTCATGTAATATACGATAATAAAAACTCTGTTGTAATTTTACAAATACGAAAATATTCACTCATATCGCACTTCATAGACAATGTAATTCCTATTTCAGGATACAACTTATGAAACGCTATCATTAGTGGATCAAGTGGTATGTGAGCACATCATAATTGCTTTGCTATTTTGCGAGCAAGTGTAGATTTTCATGCTCTAGGCACGCCACAGATAATAAATTTCTTTGCTTTCATGCCAGCACACTATGATTTCATATCTAGAAATCTACTGACAAATATAAGACAAAAAACAACAAAATACCAATTTTTTTGACAAAATAGATAAATGCTATATAATATATGTATAATATTTACTATCTTTCAATATAGGAACATGAAATGGATATTCAAAAGCCTTGTAATAGCACCATTATTTGTATGAGTAACATCAGCAAGTTGTTTTCTTCATTATGATAATCAAGCGTATAGTCTCATAGAAAGTACATGAAGTATAATGGGATGATTATATGAAAATTGACTACCATTGAGTAAGGATTCATGTGATACAACAGGGAATGTAAGTGTAAATACAATGAAATATATGATACAATATATATGAGTTCTAGATACCTATTACCAATCGCAAAATGCAATGAGCAAACGACAAGTAACTATGATTAATAAGAATCTCACATCTCAAATTGAGGATGTAATGAATCAGAGATATGAAGAATTATTGAGCGCGAATGTATACACATGAAGACGAAGTCAAGAAGCAGTTCTAGAAACTGATCCGCTTTGACAACAAATGGTATGATTTTACCGAGCTATATCTTTTTATCAAAATGATAAAGCTGATATCATGGGTGCCTATTATACTTTAGATGATAGCTCATCAGACTCATATATTCAAGATCTTTCAGAAGAACAAAAAGCAAGTATCAATAGTTGATTTATACGATGGAATACTGGTGTAAATACATTACTCATTGAATTTGCAGATATTGGGTGTTGAGCATGTATATATCAATATAATAGTAATGTACTTAGTGATGTCCTCACGCAACTTTCATGATATGTAAAATATATGTATGCTCCTATAGATATTGGATACTGAGCAGAATATCAAGCGAAGGCAATATTATGTGCTGATACACTTTCATGAACAGATGCCGCCAAGATGATGCGTACATATATATATGATAATTCGTATCCTATTATAGGAACACATAACGTTATGTTAGCAAATAGTAATGATATTGGCATCTATGCTCAACTACAATTAGGTATACCAAAAACTGATCTTGAAAGTTGTATAATGAGTTGAGATACTACTACACTCTATGACAACATTTATACTATTGGATCATATCTCTATAATCTATCAAGCACACCGACAACTATTATAATCAACCATGATACACAAAAACGAAGTAGTATATGAGGATGATATGGCACATCAGCATTTATGGAAATTATTGATGCTCTCTCATTTACAGGAAGTAGCGAGTAAATGTTTCTTATGGTAACTTCCCATATCCATACCAATCTGGAATCAACTTTTGAGTCTTATCAGTAGGCACCAATTCTATATGCCATCCATCAACTTCATCAACTTGGATACAATCATCAACATCATATAAATTATCTCTATGCGTCTTTTCAGTATTGATACAAAGCTCTTCTAGAGCTTTTTTTGTAGCTGCCATACTATCAGTAGCTACATAAAATCCGTTTTCATGGAGTTCAGTAAATTTATTCGGGTCATATGCTCATGCATTCACAAAATACAAGTG
>JAYTKZ010000148.1:0-3242 GCA_043729885.1 bacterium | reverse complement strand
TCTAATTTATCATGTTTATCATAAAAGTACTTTATCATTCTTTTAGCTCTTCTGTAATCAAATTCAAGTAAATATAACTCAATAAGATTATAGATTACTTCTGCATCAGTACTATGTAAATCAAATGATTGTTGGAGAAATGTAATCCCCTTTTCTCTATTTCCATACCAATATTCACACAATCCATAACAACGCAATATCTCATGGTTTTCAAAATTAGTCATTTTGATAGCTTCTTGAAAATGTTTCTTGGCATCATACCAGTTATTTTTTTCCATTTCAAGCACTCACTTGATATAGATATGCATTGGATCATCTTTTTTCAATTGCATCAAAAAATCAATTGGCTTTTGAGCTTTATCCAACTCTCCTCTTCTATACTCGATATCAACTACTTGTAGTAGTGCATCTTCATGAGTAGGGTCTCTCATCAATACATGATTTGCTTTCTTCAAAGCTTCATCAAATTTCCCTTCAGTTTTTAAGGCTTCAATTTCTTCTCGGAGTGCTGGAGGGATATACATGCCAATTAAGGATTAAGAATTAAGAGGAATATGTCATTGCGAGCAAAGCGAAGCAATCCATATGGATCGCCACGGTCGTTACACTCCCTCGCGATGACAATATAATACCCTATCATATTACACAGTATCTACGAATAACGCAAATAATTGATATATCTACTCTCCTATTCCCCTATACATTCCTGCGTTTATATGTACTTATATGATTGTTTTTTGAAAGTAGATATAATAGTTGACTTAGTAGATATATTACCTATAATACTTATACAAACAAAACCACAACATTATGAGTTCATTAACATATAACAACATTGCCGTCATCTATCACTCCCGTGATATGGATGGATGGACATCAGGAGCAATACTCCGTAAAAAATATCCTGGTTGTACTCTGATTGGGTATGACTATGGAGAACCAATGCCAATAATTCCAATAAGTACAGATCGCATCATAATTGTAGATGTATGTATGCCACCTGCAGATATGAGAAAATTATCAGCAATTGGCAATCTTGGATTAACATATATCGATCATCACCAGTCATCAATTGATGATTACTATGACGATATAGCTAAAAATAATCCATATAAAGTAGGAACTATATTCACACAAGCAGGCGAGAAATTAGCAGCATGTGAATTAACCTGGAAAAATTGTTTTCCAGGTACACCAATACCTCTTTATATTGAATTAATTGGTTCAGATGATACTGGCCGCAAAACAAGTATGTATCCAAATAATAAAAGCAGAGATGCTTTTTTGGCATCACTAGCTGATACATTTGTATCACCTGAAACATGTCCAGCTTGGGTATTGGAAAGGCAAGATGATATGACAAGCCGAGGTTTTAAAAAACGTGTTGAAGCGAATAAAGCATTTATTGTATATCGCAAAAAAAATGCATTTGAAGATACTGTATTAGACTATAAAGCATTGTGTCTTGAGGTAGAAACATTAGGGCATAAAAACTTCATAGGGGTAGAACGTAAAAAATATGATTTACTCCTCGCCTTCAAACAGCTTAATGGATATTGGCAATGTAGTGTATATACCAATCCTAAACTTCACAATGCTGCAGATATATGCAAAAACTTCGGTGGCGGTGGACATCCAAAAGCTGCGGGGTTTCAGATTAACGATATTACAACAATATTAAAAGACTATAAAAAGTAACTAAATGGAATTAAAATTCAATAATACAAGTTGGCAAGAAAAGAAAAATGATCATAATTTAATAGTAAAATATAGTCCCGATAGATTTGGATGGTCAATTGACCTTATAGTTGCTATAGATGATAAAATTCTTTTGCACCTTGATATCAAAAACAAACAAGATCTTATGACCTTCTGGAAGCTGATGCACATAGCTGGTGTCATGATGAGTAAAGGTAAAATAGAAGATCTGGATAGAATTTATTTTATTGCTGACCTTAATGACATTGGAGTCTCATTCCCTCCTGACAGCGAACTTGCAAATAATGCAAAAGCAGATCAATTTGCACAACAAATGCAAAAATATGGAAGAGATTTATGGGAACTATTAGGTAAATCAAACTTGATGTTCTTGCTTTCATAACATATATGATTTAAACACTATACTCCTCCGTTTTGTACGGAGTTTTTTTATTAAATCAAAAAAATCCTGGCGTTAAAACACCAGGACAATATCAATACCATTCAGATTTATTATATTTAATTCTATGGATTACCAATGGTAACCATACCAAAGATGACCCAATAGCCATATAGACAGGGAGAGCATACGATGCTAAACGCCCATCAGTAATAGCAATACTTGCAAATACCATACCCATAGTAAACAAAAACCACGGCAATGGTCTCTCTTGCATAGGATTTTTCCAGACAAAGAACAATGTTGGGACCAATGCAAATCCATCAGCGAAAATAGCTATATAGTTACTGTATTCATTGCTCATAATAGGAACAAAATGTACAAATATATACATTCCCATTGAAGCTAAACCTAGTATCATACATGCCCATTCCCATCCATCCAGTTTACCTTTATACTCTTTCCAATAGTACAGACAATATGTCAGATTCACTAATGGGAAGAATGCGTTACCTATTAGTGGCCAAAAAGCATTACTATCACCTACAAATGTAATAATTTGCGCAATACCACACAATGACCATACTGCCCAACTACTTGCTTTGATAGTAACTTTCTTTTGCCATACTCGGATAACATGAGGAATACCACTGACTCCTCCTATGATACCACCTATATATCCAATTGTGTGTTTATAAGGATATTGTAATGACCATTGTATCAAAAATAATACAATGAGCAAAACACTACCAATAATTATAGTATTTCTTTTCATATATCATTAATTTTGATGTAATGTTATTATATACAATAGATATATAGAGTCAATATTATGTCTTGAAAATATTATATATTACATTATAGTAGTCAGTATGGATCAAGTGTATAAAAAACCACATCTTGTGATTCCTCTTGCAACAATTCAAGAGTGAAAAATAGAAAGAACCGTTAATGAATATAAGCGTATAATTTTTTCTATACTTTCGCATAAAACAAAAATTCCTGTGAAAACATTGGAAGAGACTTTTAATGATATCATAGCGGATAACATACACTGAATTTCATATACAATTTTAGAAGCATTTAAAAACAAAAATGCTCATAAAAAGATACTGGATGATACATTAGAAAAAATATGAGTTAC
>JAYTKZ010000147.1:0-5440 GCA_043729885.1 bacterium | reverse complement strand
CGAACAAGATATACGATGCATATATGCAATAAGTATATCGCAGTGAGATGCTAAGGTTAATCCCAAAGGGATTAAAGCATCTTCACTTCAGCATTCTTCCTTGCAAAAATGCAATCAGAAGTGCTTCGTTCAGAAACTTTTTAATCAATAACCAATATAACATATGCCAACAATACCAACAAATACATTATGAGATATTCATATAGGAATGGTAACCAGAGTTTTAAAAACTGTAAAGAATCAAATTATTTCGTTTAGAACATGACTTGAAACATTCGATAAACAAAATGATTATAAAGATGATGATGTAGTGACAACGGCAGACTATGAGGCACAGCAATTATATACATCAATGATAGGGGATGTGAGATCAGATGCAGGAATCGTCGCAGAAGAACATTGACTGCGTAAAGATCCATGTAATCAAGATACATTATTGTATACTATTGATCCAGTCGATGGGACAAAAGCACTTGTAAGAAAACAATCAGATGGAATAGGAACGCTATTGTGAGTAGTGGATACTGCTAAGAATCAGATTGTAGCAGCATATGTAGGAGATATAATGACAGAAGAAATATACTATTATCATCCAGGGACAAGTGATGTATATAGAATGAATTTATATGACTCAGATATAAAAACTCAGTTACTCTATCAACCTAGAATCAAAAAAAGAATTCAGATGCTAGATGATATCAGACATTTTCCTGTATGACTCCAAAACGCAACTGAAAGCACGGGATATTGGGATTCTATATGAATCACAAATGGTAGTATTGGAACAAATATGGCAAGACTTTGGAAAGGTGAGGTAGATGCTGTATTATTGAAGGCATGAAGAGTACAACCACGAGATCGAGTTCCATGTGCGGGTATTAGTGATGTAATGTGATACACCAATATCCATATTTCAAAAGACAATCACATGAAGCCGGTTGATATGGATAAGTCTTGGTCTTTGGAAGCTATAGTTGCACCATATCAACTAATTATTCATAAAAATGAGCTTGCTGACGTACTCTCAATGCTAGAAACACACTGATTCACATTGAAATAATACTTATACTAATTATAGTATCAGTATGATGAATTCGTATAAGGAAAAAGATCTCACATATTTTATGTCTAGATTCCCAGCAGTCGCAAATCTTATTTTAGATAGTGACTATATTTCTAGCTGTAATTTTTCTATGAATTTTTTCCCTGTCGTATTAAATGCTGACAATGAATTATGAATGTCCATGAGAATTCCTATTACATCATACTTATCAGTTAAATCAACTCTTGATGGAGGAGTAGTATTTGATACAAGTATATTTTATGATGCCTATGCTGATACTATTCATGAACGTCCAATATCTAAAAGTACTCAAAGTATAAATAATCTCACAGCTTATATTCTCAAATATCTTCAGAAGCACAATGTAAATCCTAATGTCATAATTCGTATTTTTATGGCAAGAGATAGAGATGTAGGATTTTGATATAAATCTTTTTGGGTAACAATGTTGGCTTATCGAATGTTAGTGGTAACTGGTCAAATTTCTGAACACGGTAAGCGGGACACCAAACAGAAAGATCTTATTTTAATATTGGTGAAAAAAATATATTCTTTGGTAGAGGAGAGCATGTTCAAGAGAGGTACTTTTTTGTGACCACTTCGATTTGAACATACACACCCAGTATATTTTACAAATCAGGAGATAGTTAATTTATATCAGTATACATCAGATGTGTTGCCAGTAGATATTGTAGTCCTTAATTTTGGATCATGATACGAATGGAATACTTCGATGCAGGCAATTAAAGAGTTTCATAGATCCAGAGAAAAGCATATTAAAGCGGTTTGATGACAGTATCAAGAAAGTTATCTCAATAATTTTGCGTATTGTTTAAAAGCAGAATTTATTAATGCATATGAAAAACTTGTTACTAATCAAAACGGTGATATGTATATAAAAAGACTTATGACAACTATAGATAATATAAATAGTTTTGCAAAGATTGTTGAATGACCAAATGATATGTTAGAAGAAATTAATCGTTTGATTAAGGAACATAAGTGATCTAACAATGAACATATAGCTGTACTGCCAGTGACAAGCAATCAGTATGCAGACAATATTATGATTATAGCGAATAAAAACAAATCTCGCAAAACTATTGCTACAGTAATTGAAAAACTCAATGCTAAAAATGCTTGTGCAATAGAGTATGTAAGCCGAATAGACAAAGATTATAAAACATGAATCCAAATAGAACATTATCCTACAAGAGGTATTTATTTGCCAGGATATGAATGATATGATTGTACTGTGAGATCTCCTGATGGTAAGGTAGTATATAAAAAATATGGTGATATTCATACTGATTATAAAGATTATCTTGTGGTGGATAGTATATCAAATAAGATTTATAAAGATGGTAATAGTATTGATTCAGCGATGCTCCCATCTCAAGTATATACAATATCTATTCTAAAAACTCTTTTAGATAAGCCAAATAAACGAATATCGAATAAAGTATTACCAGCTTCTGCATATAGTAAATCTATGAATCAATTTTCGGGAAAAATACTTTCTCCCTTAAAAAAGCTCACAACAACATTACTATGAACTCCAATACAGATTCATATCACTTGATCTTTGTATGATTATGAAATTAAACTAACGCCTTCACAAGATAAATTCGTTTTTATAGAGAAAAAAGTATAAATATATTTACATTAGATATACATGTATGATGGGAGAAATAACATCAATAATCACAGTCACAACAAGTATCTATGCTACTATGGAAGAAGTATGGAAGAAATGGATTACACCAGAAGATATCATGCATTGGAATAATGCAAGTGATGACTGGTTTTGTCCAAAAGCTACAAACGATCTTCGTGATGGTGGAAGATTTAGCTATACTATGTCTGCAAAAGATGATAGTTTTAGTTTTGATTTTAATGGGAAATATACAAATGTTGAAAAGCCAAATATTATAGAATATAGAATCCAATGATGAAGAAAAGTCAGTGTCTTTTTTGAAGATAATGCGTGTGGAACTATCAAAGTAACAGAGACATTTGAAGCTGAAAATGAGAATCCAGTAGATATACAAAAAACAGGTTGGCAAGCGATATTGGATAATTTTAAAAAGTATGTTGAGCGTAATTAGATTTTTATATTTTATACTACATAATATATATGTTTTTGTGAATCTTATATGAGCATTGGCTAGTGATAGCAAGCTGTTTAGTAGCAAGTATTTGACCTATTGCATATATCCGCTCTATGATTCATTGAAAAGCTAAACCTAATTTAATTTCTCGATTTCTGCGAGGAATTATACCATTGATTGGTATAGGAGCTGCATTGTCTGCAAATGCTGATCTTCGAGCAAGTATCAGAGTTTTACTAGCAGGAATTATGCCACTTATCATATTTTGTTTTGCATTTTTCTATAAACAGAGTTATTGGAAATTGAGTGTATTTGATTATATTTGTGGTCTCATAGCGTGTATTGCACTTGTATTTTGGCTTGTAGCAAAAAACCCTATTATTGCTTTATGGTTAACAATAATTGCTGATTGTATAGCTTCATTACCAACAATTGTAAAGGCATGGAATGCACCAGAGACAGAAAATGTAGTGCCATTTGCCATATGATTTATCTCTGCTATATTTGTTATTCCTTCAATACCTATTTGGGATGTAGTAAATGCCGGTTTTCAAATATATTTAATTGGAATTAATGCAGTGATTGTATTTGCCATCTACCGTAAAAAGCTTATATAAATAGAATACTCATTTATCTCTTTATTCTTCCACTAGTATTATGCCTCAAAAAATCACGCCTTTTATTCGATGCGAAAAAAACTGAAAAGAAGTAGCACAGTACTATGTTGAAGTCTTTTGAACAGATGCAGCAATTGTAAAACAAAACCCTGTAGTAACTGAATTTCAAATCTATGGGCAATCTTTGGCTACATTAACTTGATGACCTCATCCATGAGGATTAATAAATGCTTCGATTTCATTTTCTCTTTGGATTACAGATCGTGCTCATACTGAAGAGATTCGACATAAACTTGTAGATGGAGGAGTAGTACTTATGGAGTTTACTGATTATCCACGAAGCAAATGATATGGTCGATGCAATGATAAATTTGGTGTGTCTCGACAGGTGATGTATGATGATCGTAAAGAGAGTACTAAAAATGCCCTTATTCCAAGCTTGATGTTTGTATGAGAAAATGCAGGAAAGGCACAAGAAGCAATGAATCTCTACACAAGTATTTTCCCATCAAGCAAGATAATCAATATGTGGCCATATGGAGAAAATACTGCAGGTGAAGCTCCAACAAATCTAAATCATGCTGAGTTTACACTTGTTAATCAAATATTCATAGCTATGGATAGTTCTTGACCGCATAAATTCAATTTCACAGATGGTATATCATTTTCTGTTTCATGTAAAGATCAAGAAGAAGTTGATTACTATCGACAAAAATTAGCTCTTGATGGTGGAACTGAATCTCAATGCGGTCGATGTAAAGATAAATACGGAGTATCACGACAAATTATTCCATTACCATTGCCAGAAGCACTGTTTCAAGATGACCAAGAGAAAGCAAAATATGCAATGGATGCTATGATGAAAATGAAAAAGATTGTGATAGCAGATTTGACAGCATAGCTGTCATTTCGAGCGAGTATAACGAGTCGAGAAATCTCTTTTCTTTTCCTACTTTTATCTTACATATTTCAATATTATACATCAAGAAATTCAATAAAAACGTAAATGAGTTCTTGAAAGAATATAATTGCTTTTTATTGATTGCATATATATATGAATATTACTATTTTAAACTCAGTTGATGAAGCATTTAAAGCTACTGGATTAGCAGTAGTAATTGATGTATTTAGAGCATTTAGCTCAGAAGTATATATGTTCAACAATGGTGCAAAATATATAATACCAGTACAGACCCTTGAAGAAGCATATGAACTCAAGAAACTATATCCGGAGTATATATTGATATGAGAAAGGTGATGATTAAAACCTGAATGATTTGATTATGGTAATAGTCCTACAGAGTTATCTCAAGCAGACTTTTCAGATAAAGTTATAGTACATACCACTTCTAATGGCACAAAATGACTAGCACTTGCTAAAAATGCTGACACTATTATCACTGGTAGTTTTATTAATGTATGAGCTATTATACATTATATTTCTCATCAAAATCCCAATGATGTTTTTCTAATATCTACATCTCATGATATTGATAATAGGAATGAAGATATTATATTAGCAGAGTATATACGTGATGTACTAAACGAGAGATCTATAGACCTCAGTATTGTAAAAGAAGATTTACAAGTACAACGATCAAATAACTTCTTCTTTAGTGAAATATGAGTACCTATAACCGACTTTAATC
>JAYTKZ010000146.1:0-2471 GCA_043729885.1 bacterium | reverse complement strand
AAGCCCGGAATGACAATGAATAAAAAAACCTCCTTTGTGCAACTAGTGCAGTGAAAGGAGGTTAATAGTATATGATAGTACTTGAGTGCTAATTTGATAGAGTTATCAATCTAGTCAATCATTGGGTATATATCATCCCGTATTTCCATTCACTGAAAAAGTATGGTTCTTGAGTGACCATCTTCTAAATGAATGACAATAACAGTTGATTAATCTTTGCATGCTTCTACTCTACATATACTAGATATTGATTGCAAGTCTTTTTTTTGTATTATAGATTCATGCAAGAAATCTCTCAACGAAAACAATTCATAGATATTTTTTTGGAAAAAAATAATGAGATTAATCTCTCAGCTATTCGCGATGCTGATTGAGTTTATATCAAACATATTTTAGACTCTCTAGAACTAAATAAAATTTTCCCACTTATTGATTGAACTAATATCATTGATGTATGAACTGGTGGATGATTTCCGTTGTTACCACTTGCTATAACACATCCACATGTACATTTTACATGATTAGATTCAGTCCGTAAAAAAACTGAAGCAGTAACTGATATGGCTAAAAAACTATGATTAAAAAACGTGACAATGGTATGGTCTCGTGCAGAAGATTTTAATTGACAATTTGATGTACTCACTGCGCGTGCTATGAGTTATATTGATAACTTATTATTACGGTGTAATCATATAGTGAAAAAATGATGATATTTTGTTTTTTATAAAATGCACTCAGTAGATGAAGATAAGCATGTTACACAACTGTGTCACACATATAGATTAACAATGAAATATAAACATATCTATACATTATTCCCATGAGATATTGAAAGAGTTATTTATGTTCTCAAGAAGTGAGATAGATTAAAAGATAGATGAATGTAAAAGGATAAAGGAAACCCCTTTATCCCATACGTATCACTACCTTTCTCCTATAACAAAGTTAAGAGAGTAAATTGATTCGAATTTTCTTTTGATGAGAGTAATATATTGCCCCTTTTGTATTCTTTCTAAACAGCTTTTGTAGATAAGAATCTCTTTTTCTCCTTCCCCGGTACTAAGGAGAATACTTACATATAATTCATCTATGTCAGCATCTTTGATACCAATGAAGTTCCCTTGTATCCTTTGTTTTTGTAGTAGATTAGCAATAGTTGGTACTGCGATAAGTAGTACTATTGCTACACCAATAAGTAATATGGTTTCTATATTCATAATAATGTTTTTAGAACAAAATTATACTTGAGAAGAGTCCCATTGCAATACTTTTTATAAACTTTAAATATTTAAAAAATCGTCCAACTAATAGGACGATTTTCTGTTTAGCTACTTACTACTTTATCTATTTCTTTGGAGATATAATCGATATAATATATGATACTAACATCAACACTCCTACTGTGATAGTAGACTTTATTGAATAATCAATTGCTTGATCTATATTGAATGATTTTCGCACGAATCAAAGCCATATTCCAGCTAGTATTACTACTAATATAACAGCTAATGTTTTCAAAATACTATGTATCATATAGTTGATATATAATAATTAAAACTGTACTTTTGGAGCTTTTTTCTCTTCTTCGTTTGAAGCAAAGTACGATGATTGATTTGTGAATCAAAACATCTTAGCAACGATATTACTTGGGAATGACATCAATGCATCATTGTATTCTCTAATAGTTGCATTGTAGTATCTTCTTGATCCAGCAATTTGATTTTCGATATTTGATAACTCAGTCTGAAGTTGAAGGAAGTTAGTATTCGCTTTTAAATCTGGATAGTTCTCAGATGTAGCAAATAATGTTTTCAATGCTCATGAAAGCATATTGTCAGCAGCAGCTTTATCTTCTTGTGTGCTTGCATTCATCCATTGTGATCTTGCTTGCGTCAATTTATCCAATGTGTCTTTTTCATGAGTTGCATACCCTTTTACAGTATTTACAAGATTATCAATAAGATCAAATCTCATTTTCATTTGTACATCCATATCTCATGTAGCATTGTCGATACTATTTTTGAGTCATACAAGTTTGTTGTATGCTCCGATAGCAAATGCTATTAGTAGTAGGACTATAGCTCAAATAATATACATGGTAATATAATAAGATAGTAAATAGTTTTATTTAGTGTTATAATATGCTTTTAGTCATCTAATGGAAGAGAATATTTATAATGACAGAATTACTAAATGACAGAATGACAAGACACTATATCATTGTGTCATTACTAATTTTGTCATTTCTTATCGGCTTCCTCCTCCTCAACCTCCTCAACCTCCTCACGAAAATCAGCCACCACCACCTCATCCTCAAAACCCACTTGATGAACTTCATCCTCATGAGCTCCTTGGTGCAATGACACTAGATTTTATACTACTTGTCATAGATGAAAATGCTGCAGCATTGAGTAATGATCCATTATAACTGTGATACCAATCCATTTGTTGCAGCATATCTTCACATATTT
>JAYTKZ010000145.1:0-4078 GCA_043729885.1 bacterium | reverse complement strand
TCAAATCGATGATTATTGTGAGATGTATGTAGAAATGTATTGGGGTACAAAACAACACATGTGATGAATATTACTGATGTAGGACATCTGACTGATGATGGTGATCATGGAGAAGATAAAATGGAGAAATGATCAAAACGCGATTGAATGACAGCATGGGATATTGCGAAGAAATATGAAAATAATTTTATGTCGTATCTTAAATCACTCAATATACAATTTGATGCTCATCCTAGAGCAACAGATTATATTAGACAACAAATAGATATTGTGAAACAGTTAGAAGATAATGGCTATACATATATTATCGCTTGAGATGGTGTTTATATGGATACTGCCAAAATTTCTGACTATGGCAAGCTACTTTGACCCAATTTCAAAGAACATTTAGCCTGATTAGATTCAGGAAATAGAGTAGAAGATGCGTGAAAAAGATCTCCAACAGATTTTGCATTGTGGAAATTTTCTCCAATCAATGAACAACGTCAAATGGAATGGGATAGTCCGTGGTGAATGTGATTTCCATGATGGCATATTGAATGTAGCGCCATGAGTAGGGCATTGCTATGAGATCATTTTGATATTCATACTGGGTGAGTAGATCATATTGCAGTACATCATAGCGATGAAATTGCACAGTCAGAGTGCAGCTTTTGTTATGGTGAGAAACGAGTAAATTATTGGTTGCATGGACAATTTCTCAATATAGATTGAGCAAAGATTTCTAAATCTGCAGGGGATGATTTGAGTATACCTGGTGTTATTGAAAAATGATATTCACCATTAGATCTAAGATATTTTTTCTTTACTGGACAGTATCGCAATTTCTTGGACTTTACACGAGAGTCACTTGATGCTGCAAAAACAACCAGAAATAATTTGATAAAAAAATTACATACCTATATATGAGATCGTATCGTAGAATTTTATGATGTTCCAATGGAAGATGTGAATGATATTTTGTATCATCAACTAGTAGAACCACTTTTAGATGATTTAGATACACCCAAATTCCTTGCACACATTCAAAAAGCTGCTGGCAACCTCAATGACGAAGTGTTAAAAGTAATTCTCTACTTAGATAAAATAGTATTAAAAATAGGAATATATGATTGAATAGTTGCTATTGTTGAAAAACCAGTGGAAGACATACCTTTGAATATTCAACAACTTGCACAATCTCGCCGAGATGCAAAAAAAACAAGAGATTTTGCTCTTGCTGATGCTATTAGAGAGGAGATGGCACATGAATGATGGGAGGTAGTTGATACTAAGGACTGATTTTCTATAGTGAAATTATAGTATACGAAATTTATCTCATTCTTGTGGAATTATTACTTTTACTGATCAATTTTTAATATCTTCAGCTAAAATATTTCTATTGATTCATCAGTGTTCGAGAGCTACCTTTGCTCATTTTGCTTTTTTAATTCATTGGAAATATTCTACAAGTTCATCATGATCAGCATGTGATGAAAATCCTTCTATATATATGCTCTCACAGGTAACATCTTGTAATAATCAATTCACAACTACTTTTTTATTACCACTCACAATTTGACTTGCTAATGTATTTTGTCATGGGAATCATGTAAAGATAATTTTTCATTTCTTTTGCTTCAAAATCTCTGGAAGGTAGTGCATAACTGTACCTCATTGAAGCATTCAACTAGATGAAAATATTAGAAGGCGATGTCATTTTTTAATTCTTAGTAGTAATTCCTGCCTTTCTGTAACTGTTACAAACTTTACTTTTGATGTATTGATAAAACTGTATTTTGATCATAGTTCCTTGAGAAAGATTTCCTTGTACTTCTTCCCAAGAGGAGCATCAATATAAATAGTATCAATAATTCTTATTTTTTTATTATTTCATTCTATATCTTTTTTACTTGCTCTATCTGAATATATTGATTCTTGTGTTTCGTTTAATCTATTACCTCATTTTAAAGCTGTACCTGCTCATTCTAATATTCTTTGTAAAGCAAATGTGGGAGCAATAACTGGTCAGTGAGTATTTGCTATTTCATTATAAAAATGATCTTCTGCATCTTTTCTATTAGGATGTACTTTTCCTGCATAAGTAGATTCAAGTGATATAAATGAATATTTATTCTTTTTGGGGATAACTGGCTTTCATACTATAAAATTATCATGAATTCTTCATAAATCACCACTAAATAAGAAGTTTTTTTGAGCCACCTCTATATCTACTTGTGCAGATCATTCAATATGTCATGCATTGTAAAAAGTAGCACTCGCAACTCTTGGTACTATGTGCATTACTTTGTTATATGGAGCTGTTTTGATAAGTCACATTACTTTAAATAGATCTTGTTCACTTCTTTCTTTTTGTTCCTCCATTGTTTGAATTGCATTTTCATATTTTCTAATATCTGTGATACTACTAATATTATTTCTTTGTAGCATATTCGTACTACTTGTATGCTTTTTCTTAATTTCAGCAGTTTTTTGCTCACCATGTTTTTTAATTTTTGCTCATCATTCAAAATTACTTGCCTGATGTCTTTTTACTATATTAAATGCCTTTTTGAGTTTTGTAAGAATTTCTTTTTTCTCTTCTAAAATTCTTTGAAATATTTTTTGTTCATCTTTGAGCGCTTCAAAAATAAGTGGTTTTGTTATAGGAGTTGTATAGATAGGTCAAGTAAATCCATTACGGACATATAAAGGAACTTTACCAATATGATCCATATGAGCATGTGTTAAAACTATTGCATATATTGATTTAGGATCGATAGGCATGTGATCATTAAATTTATCCTGATCTAATCATCATTGACGAGAGCCAGCATCTATTAATATATTATATATTTTTGTTCATATAGTAATACTGAGTAATTTACTACTCCCTGTTAAATTTTCTCATAATCATCCATGATATGTAATTTCAACTTTTGTATTCTTCCCAAAGCTAAATCAAGTCATCACTTTTTATCACAAAGTAAATACATCTGAAGTCTATTTTTATAATATGTCAATACAAGTATATTTGATATTATTTGCCAATAATATGTTGACATAGGTATTATTATATGTATTATAATTTTACTAAAAAAATAATTATGAGTAAAAAACCTAAAAAAGCTATTGGTGTTATTATTGAAACTGAGCTACATCGGAATTCGTCAACAGACCAATGGTATGCTCTTCTTACAGTTGCTTGTCCTTATATTAGACAAGGGGATGTATTTTTCAAAAAAAAATATAATTTTGAGTCAGGGGAGGATATCATGAATCGTGATTTGATTGCTATGATGGAGTTAGTTAATACTCATGCAACCAATATTACTATTTTAAAAGGTGTAGTTGTAGAAGTATTATATGTAGAAGGATCTGATTCTGAAGCGGTTATTACAATATTAGATAAACTTATATTGTAGAAATAATATTATTAGAATGTTCTTTTGTCCGGTTTTTTTGCCGGGCAATTTTTTTGTTTTTATAAAAAACTCTGCCTAAGCAGAGTCTCTTATAATTTTTTCTAGTCCCAAATCCCTAATCCCTGCTTTGCAGAGCAAAGCCCCTACATCTCAAATGTAATACCATTCTCATCTGGCACATTCATAGTAAGTTCTGGCTTAGCAGTCTTCACATCAGCAGCTAATGTATGTCTTGCTGGACCTCCATGCACTATAGTCACATGAGCACCCTTTCCATAGTGAAGATGAGTCAAATATGATAGAAGTTCTTCGTGATCAGCATGTCCAGAAAGAGGGTAGTTACCAATATATGCTTCATTTGATTTAACTAATTTATTATTCAGATATACTGGTTCCTCAAATTCTCCATGTAGAATTTTGTACCCATTTGTACCTGGTACTTGGAATCCAGTAAGAATAATACTTGCATTTTTATTTGTATTAACTTTGTCGATATACTGCATTACAGTACCTCTTTCAAGCATACCTCCTGAACACATAATGATTTTTCTTCCAGGTTTTTTTAATAGATTTACTACTTCTTGTGTTCATTCTATCCATTCTACAATATCTCTATCATTGAGGTTTTTATACCTTCCTTGTGTATCATGGAGTAGGTATTCTTTTGTTAAAAC
>JAYTKZ010000144.1:0-2163 GCA_043729885.1 bacterium | reverse complement strand
AAATAGTTTTAACAAAAACTAGCTACTAACTGCTAGATACTATCTACTTATTATATTTATTCTCTCGTAACCCCCTTATCAATTATGTTAGCACTTAGACTCGCTAGAACAGGAAGAAAAAAAGCCGCTTTCTTTAGAATTGTTCTTACTGAACATACGAAGCCAGTTCAGGCTGGGTACAAAGAAGTACTTGGATGGTATAATCCACTTAACCACAAGATGGAAGTGAATACAGATAGATGTCTTGAACTTATCTCTACTGGAGCTCAACCTTCAGAAAGATTAGCAAAACTTCTTCATACTCACACTAAAAATGAATTATTCAAGAAGTTTTTCGTAATCAGAAATATTGTAAGAAAACCTAAAAGCGAAAAATAGTATGTAATTGATCGTAGTAATTCTTACCTCATAACTTATTACCTTAAATGGCATACTGATATTCGAGCATAGAAGATATTATTTTGACAGCACTAGCGATACTTGTAATTCTGATATTAGCGTGAACTATTTACTCTATTGTTCGTGCAATTATCCAGTTTGTATTTTCAAATGGTGATGGAGAAAAAATCAAAAAAGCTCGAAATGGTATTAGATATACAATTATTGGAATGGTTATTACAATATTATTACTCTTTTTCTTTCCAATCTTATTCGCAAAAATAGGTTCTCAAAATAGTAAAGCATATAGTGCAAGTTCAATATTAGAAAGAGCAATGTGGCTAGGAAGAAGGATTTTAAACACATGAAGTGAAAACTCACCAAGTAGTCCTCGAACACTGGATTGATGATCATCAAATTCATCATATTCTGAAAATCCACTCTAGCATTTATTTTCCAACATCCATCAATATGGAATATGTGAATCCTAAAGGCGCAGTAGAAGAAGTATCGTTTGACAATCTTATCAAACTAGCTTCCTATACTGTGCTTTATTTTTACCCAAAAGATAATACTCCAGGGTGTACTATAGAAGCCAAAGATTTTTCGACACATCAAGGTGATTTCAAAAAACTTGGTGTACAGATTATTTGAGTTAGTAAGGATAGTGCTAAGTCACACTGTGGTTTCCAAGACAAGCAATGACTCAAAATAGGACTTATTTCAGACAATGATACTACCCTTGCACAGAAATTTGGTGCTCGAGCTGAAAAAAGTTTTATGGGAAGAAAATATATGTGAGTTTTGAGAAATACCTATCTGCTTGACAATAAAGGTACTATTGTCTATAAGCGAGAAGAAGTATCTGCAATATGACATGTGAAGAATGTATTGGAGTATGTGAAATCAATATAATTGTCATTTCGACCGAATAAAATGAGTGGAGAAATCTTTTAAAAAGATCCTTCGACAAGCTCAGGATGACATTAACCATTTATCCATTAAACCATGTATGTATGAACTATTCAAAAGCTAGCTCTGTATTCATCAATAAACGATGAAGATACTCTGGATGAGAAAAGATTGCAATTGCATATTGTACAATATTGTGATTTATGCTTATCTTTTGATCTATTGTACATGTTGCACCATTGGATGATGGAGATCTCAAAACATACAGACTTATCAATCCATTCTTGATAAAATCAGCAATTCTGATTTTCGGATCATGGATTATGTTGGCAGCTTGGTCACTTAGTTATAGATTCAAAGCATTTGTTCATCAATCAATCGGGTTCAAAGAAAATGAATCACTCTTCTCACTGTTTCTTTTGATAGTTTTGACTACAGCATATATAGCAATTGGAGATATGACACTACTCCTCAAAAACAATATAACATATACAATGAAGCTTTCTAACTGGTATTTCGGTACATCACTCGTATTGTTAATTGGAATTGTATATACCCTACGACGCAGTATCGTTCATGCTAAACACCTCAGCAAAGCATCTATTATGAAGGGACAACACTTTTCACATGATGATAATGAAAATTTGAAACAACATCTTTCAAGTGGGAACCCAGATGGATTATTCTAATATATCGTATGTCATCCCGGGATCTGTACCGAACTATGACCGCATATCTCGACCAAAGGTCGAGCCTGACCTCTCGGTCAGGATTTTTTTTATATTATAGATTGTAATCCAAATTGCATATTTTATGAGAAATATGGAGTAGAAGTATTGTAGAATACTTCATACGGCGTACGATATTTGAGGA
>JAYTKZ010000143.1:0-2749 GCA_043729885.1 bacterium | reverse complement strand
ATGTCATCTTCGATGACAAAAATCGAAGATTTTATTGTGTCGTTTCCAGATTTTGTTCTGGTAATATCTCTTACGCAGACAAGTATTTCTCCATTATGTTCAAAACAAATCTTTATATATCCAGCTTCAGCTTTGATACTCAACATCTGACGTTGCCCATACTTATACAGTCCAAACACAGGCCCATCAAAAAACAAAAAACTCTTCCCAGATCCAATAGGTGCCTTTACTAAATACTTCCCATCCAAAAAATTAACCGATACAGTACGGTCAAAAAAAGGTCATATGTTTTGGCAAGAGAAGGAGAGGAGTTTCATAAATTAGTGACTAGTTAATAGTTTATAGTGAATAGTTCTGTCATCTCGAGCGAAGTCGAGAGATCTTTGTCAGATACTAGCCAATATAAAGAAAAATATACAATGTGCAATGTGCAATTATTGGTATAATATCAGATAATAACATATAATTTCAAATTTTTGACAAATATTACATTATATCTATAATATAATAAAGTTTATTTACTTACACTTACACATGGAAAAAATTTATGCATCATGATCCGAAAACTTTAATAGTACATCATCGGCGATAAAATGATCTATGAAAAACAATGAAGTAGCAAATACGTTACATCAATGAGTAAAGCTTTATCGCAATAAGAAGCTTTCTAAGATTGAAGGTTTTTTTAATCCTCATAGATTTGTAGAACAAGGTAACATAAAATATAAAAGAGATATATATAGCCTTTTTCCTGCTAGTAAATTAGATGAAATATATAAAAGTCAGTGAGTTGAGGTAAAAGTATGTCGCAGTATAGAGGAAGTAACAAATGCCTTAAAGGAGATATTTGCTCCTTATCTTTCTGAATTCCCACATCTTGCAGAAAGTACAAATCGACTAAAACGACATGATCCTACAGAGTCAAATGAATTATTATTACTTTTTCAGCAACGAGCTAAAGACAATAATATCCCATACATAGGAGTTGGTGATCACAATAAAGACAATAGCTTTATTCAGGGTAAAGGTGAAGACTTAGCAATCTGGCTCCCTATAAGACTGATGCAAGAGAATGACTATGAAAATGAGATTGATAGTAATCGAATTTGCTTACATCACTATGAATTAATAAAAAGTACTTATGTTGCGGCTTCTCCAGTAAGATCAAGAATAACCAGCAATCCAATAAGTTATGCTAGTCGTATTGGACCTTTGTATCTAGTACCTCTTCTCTCATAGGTTTTGAAAATATATGTGTTTAGAATAGATGTTTTTTCCTAGCTTATTCTTTGTTTTCCTAATACCATTTCGCTATATAATCGAGGATTTACCTTCTCGATTTTTTTGTTTATGAAAATAGTATATATAGATGCTCAGAATGTACACAGGAGAATGCAAGATAGATGACGAGTAGTTGATTGGAATAAGTTTTATATATATCTCAAAGACCATATCAGACCAGATGAGATCTATTTTGCCGTATGATATATACAAAAATATCAAGATTTTTATACTGAGTTAGAATGATATGGATATACTATGCTATACAAAGAAGTTATTACCAAACCGAATTGAGATATTAAAGGTAATGTTGATATTGATATAGCAATCAGGCTTATTTTGGATATGTGCGAAGAGTGATTGAAAAGTGCATATATTGTCACAAATGATGGAGATTATAATACACTTATAAATCTCTGTAAAGAAAGATATGTTTTGGGATGATTGATTACTCCTGATGCAGTGAAAGCATCGAAAATGCTTACTAAAATAGCATGAGATATTATTGATATGCAAGAAATTAGACAATACATAGAAAAACAAAAGGACCTAGCTAATGAAGCGTAGATCCTTTTAGAGTATACCCCGGCAGCACGAAAACTGACAATCTATACTCCTCGTGTAACATATTGAATATAGTGATAGTATTATAAAATGCAAATTAATTTCTAAGAAAAAACTAAGACAAAAAAGACAATTATTGTTTATTTTTGGATTCTAGATCCTTCGTTTCACTCAGGATGACGAGAGATTTTATACTCCATAGGCATTTTCTTCACCCAAAACAAATAGATATTCACTCCAAAAAATATAATCGCCATGAGGACAAATATGATAATTTTACTCATTCTATTTGTGTCTTGGAGAAGCATGATAATCATGAAGAACAGTGACCATCATCGTACAAATCGTCTTACTTCTGATCTATTTCGTCATAGTGCCATTAATCTGTAATGTAAATGCGTATAGTCCTTTTTCATAGGACTTTTTTTCATGACAAATATTCTGTTTACAAATACCCATATAGCGTCAAAGATTGGTAATGAAAGTACTACGAGCAATGTTCCAATTTTTGCTCATCCCATCAATGATAAATAGGCGAGTGCATATCAGTAAAATATGATTCAGATATCTCTCAATAGTCATGTGGGTTTGTATTCAATTGTTGTATACAAGAGTCATCATAGTGTTAACAAGAATGCTACATTTGTAGTCATCACGAGTGTCGCTAGATGTTCTGGTGATATTATGTCTGCATAATATGGTAATACGACATTTTGGAGGAGAAAGTAGACTGTTACAAATCATATTGTTGAGATTCAACTTGCTAATCCATTAATTCCATCAAACCAGTTAATTGCATTCATAAATCATACGAACCACAGTAATGTGAGTCATACAACAACCGCATATGGTAAAGATCGTGTGATGTGTCAGTTGATTACTAATTCATTGATACTTACTCATC
>JAYTKZ010000142.1:0-6122 GCA_043729885.1 bacterium | reverse complement strand
CCATTAGCATCTAATCATTTATTAAACTCAATCTTCATTGCTCTCCAATCTATTTTTTTATCTTTTTTAGAAAGTGCATCTTTATTCTTTTCAATAAATTGTAATGCATACCATTCTTTTTGATTGAATGTCGCAGCACCTCAATTCTTAAGTACTTTTTCATACTCTGATTGTCCTTTTTTCAAAGCTTCCAAAAGTGTCTTGCGGAATGCTTCTAATTCAACATCATTTTTATCATCAATTGCTTGTTCAAGCGTAGTAGTCCCCGTCAAGAAAGTACTAAGCCAAGATTTCTCTTTAATTTTTTGTGAAAAATCAATTTCTGTTGAAGTATTATCTTTTACTTCATCAGCAAGTTTTTTTTGTTTATCCTTTTCTATTTCCAAAGCTTTATCTTGTTCTGCTTTCATTTGCGCTTCAAGCCCAGCTAGCTCTGTATTCAAAGCAGCAATATCTATAGCCATCTTATTCATCCATTCATTCCATTGTTCTGGAGAAGAAGCTTGCATAGTGACATCGCCGATTTGCAAAATACGATCATTTTTATCGTACAAGAAAATAACATCGGGGAAAAGTACTTTGGCCTCCTCTAGCGTTTTTTTATTCTTCGCCTCGAGAAGTTTACCTTCAAAGTCTTTTTTGAAATCTTTGAGCTCTTTGAGCGTGTTTGTTCACGCAGTAAGGTTTGCCTCCTTAAGCTCTAATTTAATTGGATCTGCCATTTTTTAGACGGGAATGTATAAAGAAGTCCTCTGATCAAGGATATTCTGATGTGCTTGCACAAGAGGGATATCCGAAGTGAAGAGACTTATTAGATTATAGAATCACCAGCTTTGTATTTCACTGTGTAGGCTTCTATAATCTAAAACATATCAATAGTATATATACAGAACTGCCATCTTCAAAATTCTCTTCAACTCTCAGTCAAAAAGGGATATAATACATCTTCCATTTCAAGATTTTATGTTATATATAGCTGACAATATAAAATAATATGATATAATATAACAATATATGAGAGTCAAAAAACTATCAACTAACTACCCTATGATTTCTGATTTTTTGATTAATCAAAAAAATGGCACGGGAATCCGTGCCATCAACTGCGTATAACCTACAATCGTACTCTAAGCTACTGCAGGAGTAGTAAATTGCTTCATTACACTATCAATATCAAATGTTACTTGCTTTAGTTCCTGATTGCCATTGAGCAATGACACTTTGTTTACATTTGCGTAATAAGACTGTACCTGTAAAGTGCTCTCCATATAAATATCCAAACGATTATTGATGATATTTATATCTAAATCATCCACTCTTTGACTGGTTTCACCTCTCTTTATGAGCCTTTCAACAAGCAGATGACGAGGTACATCAAGGGAAATTAACCTGGTAATTGACTGGTTAATCTCATTAAGCATTTTATCCAGTGCAATTGCCTGAGGAATTGTTCGTGGAAAGCCATCAAAGAGGAATCCAGGAGCGTCTTTGTGTACTGTGATAAAGTTTTTTACCATCCCTATCACAATATCATCATCAACCAGCTTACCTTCCTTTTCACAACGGCTTGCTAAAGCTCCCAATGGAGTTTCATCCAGCTTTTCTTTTCTCAGTAAATCCCCGGTAGAAATATGCTGTAATCCATATTCCTTCATTAAAAACTCACTTTGAGTCCCTTTTCCAGCACCTGGTGGCCCAAAAATAATAATGTTAATGTGATTTTTCATGCTAATTTATATTTTTATTGAGAAGTCAATATATCAATTGGCATATCAAATGCAAGATATTAGAGAAAATTAGTTTCTAGCATGAATATCTGTCACTTCTTCAATTTTTAATTTTAATCTATCAGGATAAGAGACTGGTCAAAAATATATTTTACTATGAGGAATATCTTCACCAACTTCCTCTATTGTTATCCTTCATTGATTTAAGATACTATCTCGAAATCATTCTTTGCTTACATGAATTCATGCTATATTTTTAACATAGATACTTTTTGTATTTTCATGAAACAAATCCCACTGATTATGGATATCGATTTTTTCAGGTGTTACAATAATAAAATCTAATCGATGTGTAACATATGCTCTATATAACTCAATTATAGATCCTATGATTGCAAACACAAGTAATCATCATCAAAGACCATATTTATACTCATCTCACATTCAGAAAAATATTAATCATATTATAGCTATCACTACCGATAGAAAAAGTATATACGGCAATAAACACATACAAAAAAAATGAAATGTAGTTTTAGAGATCACTAAAACATTGCTTGAATCATTATAATCCAATGCATCTCTTATCATTCTAAATTTATACCTTGTATCAAAAGATGATCATATTTTCATAGTGTAAGTATATACAGAAATCAGTGGCTTGTCAAAAAAATAGATAGTATCTGTATATTTGTCTTTTATATACAGTGATTTTCTCTATAATAAAAGCTATGAAGCGTATTCTCGTATGATTATCAGGTTGAGTTGACTCTGCAGTAGTTGCATATCTTTTGATGCAACAAGGTTTTGATGTAACTGCATGATTTATGATTAATTACATAACTGATGACGATAGTTGTACAACAAAAGCAGACTTAGCAGTAGCTAAAGAAGTAGCAGAATTCCTTGGTATTAAACTTCATACATTTGATTTTCAACAAGAATATCATGATCGTATTGTGAAATATATTGTAGAAAGTTATCGTGATGGGTTAACTCCAAATCCTGATGTGATGTGTAATAGCGAAGTGAAGTTTAAATTATTTCTTGAAGAGTGAATTGCTCTTGGGTTTGATGCGGTAGCAACGGGACATTATGCAAGAGTGGTAAGCACTCCGTCATTCTGAGCAGAATGAAATGGAAGCGAAGAATCTCCTAAATGACAAACGTACCAACTCCTCAAATGAATTGACCCCAACAAAGATCAAAGTTATTTTCTTTCATGACTTGACCAAGAACAATTATCAAAAGCGATATTCCCACTATGATGAATGTTGAAATCAGATGTGAGAGAAATTGCACAACAAGCAAAACTCCCAAATGCACTACGCAAAGATTCACAATGAATTTGTTTTATAGGTAAAGTTCCGATGAAGCAATTCCTAGAACAATATATTCCAAAAAAAAAATGAAATATAATAGATACTACAGGAAAAGTTTTGGGTGAGCACGACTGAGCATGGTGATATACTATCGGTCAAAGAAAAGGACTATGAGTTGCAGCTCCAGAGCCGCTCTTTGTCATAGCCAAAGATGTAATTAACAATACTATCACTGTATGATATGAAAAAGATGCTGAGCTATATAGTCATGATATCAATGTGAAGAATCGACATTGGATTTGAAAACAATATCAACTCCCCTTTAGTGGTCATGCGAAGATTCGTTATAGGCAAATGGATCAGGAGATGACGTTGTCACACTCACCTGTCATTGCGAGCGAAGCGAAGCAATCCACTCAATGACAAAATGACTGAATGACGGAATGACAGTTAATTGCACAGTTCACTGAGCCACAAAGAGCAGTAGCATCAGGACAGATAGTAGTGGTATATGATGGCGATGTAGTGGTTGGTAGTTGAATGATTGTATAAAAAAACTGTATCCAAATACGATACAGTAGATAATTTTGTAGAGTTGGATGCACTATCCAAAGAATACTGATAAAAACTTATGCAGTAGATACCCCATTACCCATAAAATACCTCCAAATAAAGCAATATACAATACAATTCCAATGAATAGCCGAAAAGCCATGCTTAGAGATTCTATTGTGCCTTTGAGAGTCCATTTTTTCCATGCGCCCCAATCTATATCATCAGGGATATCATATTTCATTCTACGCATGTCAGAAACTTGTACTAGCCAATCTATCATAAAGTGTGTTTTAATTTTTATATATAATAATATTATAGGTTATTTATAGTATAAGTCAATAGTATTTGATTTGTCTGTATTATCTAAATCTATACTCTATACACAAAGAGAGAGAAGGCATTTTTCAAAAAGGAAAAACCAGTATTGAAAACAATACCGGTCTTATGACGCCTGTACCATAGGACAGGCTTTCGCCGATATGATGACATCGTGCCTTTAACGATGCCATTATATCGAAGAAATATCCTACAGTACAAGCCAAATGTTATCCAATCGTCCTGTGAGTCATGTGATAACGAGTTTTACAAGGAAATACCTTGATCAAACGACCCCTCGAGTGGCTACTACCTTCTCGTAAGATTGTTTCGATGTAATTATAGTACGGAAATTTCTTGATTTCACAAAACAGGTCATACCAGTTTATCTCATTATAACATATAATATTGACATATATTATATTACATTCACATACATGTATAATAGAGCTAATATTGATAACATATAGTTAGCAGATGAATTGGGTTTTAGATAGAGCTCATGAGTATGTCATCCAAAAAAAGTACAATTACTATCTAATACGCAAGATTTTTTGACAAAGCCTATATAAAGTGTATTATAAGTTAACACTCATTTTAAACATCAAGATATATGATGAAAGATATACAAGAGTGATCTCAAGTGCAAGAAATTACATCAAATCAAGAAAAAACTCCTGACAATAAATCAGAAGTTAATTTTGAACATCAACAAAAAATCATCAATGATATCGCTGATAAATCTAATATCGATAAACAAGAATCACAATGAGATGCAGAAAAAGTTCTAGATGAATTATTTTTAGAAGAACGCGAGCCAAGAATATGAGAAAAGATTGAATATCTTACAAGCGAATGAGCTGCAGTATATGCACTCTATTTGGGAGATGAGAAAGTATGATCAGTTGTTAAATGTGGAGAAAGTATGCCAGGGCGAACAAGTAAAGCGATGTTCATTAGTGCAAAGAATGGGCCAGCATTATTTACAGTAGGTAAAGATGGTAATAGTTATCCAAATATTGGAGAGATACAAAAATATATGGACGATTGGTGAAAGCAAAATAACAAACAGAGAGTAATAAGTATGATAACTACATGACCTACATTCGATGCATACAATAGCAATACTCTATCTTGAGTGAATTATGATAATTGAGTAGCAGTTGGAAGTGAGACAACATTAGATTGATCTACAACTAATGGTAAATGAATACTTTCTATCACATGATGAAAACTAAATTTCTCTCATACACAAGAAATGTCACAAACAGATCTTCAAGTATTAATAGCAAAACAGGCAGATATAATAAATCTTTCATCATTGAAACGTAACTGAAATATCAATCCAAATGGGAATTTATGGAGACATCCATACGGCCATTCATTAGTACAATTCAATGATGGAAGTTGGTGAGAAGTTATTATCAATAAATGAACTAATGAAGATCATAAAAAGATAATTGAAAAACTAGGTATACAACGCGCACTCTATGCAGACTCAGATGCTAAATCAAATTATCTTGACTGAATATGGATTAAGACAAAAGATGGGCTAAAATACTCGCATCCGGATAGATGAGATTTATTTATTAATGAAAAAGCACAATCTACTACACCAATAGTCGATAATATGCCTTGAGTTATTGTATTCTATGCAGAAAAGTAGTATCACAAAGACATAAATAACTCCCTTGCTATCCAAAATCCAATCTATATACTATACCCGTTTGATAAACCATCAATCATATCACACTCCCATCCGTGAATATGACAACTTGCATGCGGCCAAAGGCCGCTTTCTTTATGGCTATCAAACACTTCGTTGATAGCACATAGTATGCAAAACAGTCGCATCTCTCAACTCGCTATAAAAAAAGAGACATACATTTTCATAGAATATCCCCATACTTTGAGCGTATGGAGACCTCTTTAAGGTAGCACTGACAGATTTCAATTACTAGACTCCAGCATTATCTGCTTTAAACGATCCCCTTTTTGGATAAGTCGGATTTTTTTGATATTTCAATTACGATTCCATTATCTATGAAGTCTCTTCTTCTAGAAGACCCTTTTTATAGCTTATACATTTTTTTCGTATGACAACATTTGTAGACTTCGGTCTAAAACCACAACTTCTTAAATCAATTGAAAAACTCGGTTATACAGAACCAACTCAAATTCAAGCAGATGTATGGAACGCTGC
>JAYTKZ010000141.1:0-5100 GCA_043729885.1 bacterium | reverse complement strand
CAACATGGCAGACAAGTAATGTAGCGACATGATTAGCAGCATGAACATATCAAGTATTGAGAAGAAATACAGCTTGATGTATTTCAAGTGCAACAGCGCAAGTAATTAATGCGCAACCAGCAACTCCAAGTGCTCCAATAGATAATGTAGTACACCCTACATGTACAGTATCTACAGGAAGTATAACAGTAACAAACGGCCAAGCAGGAGACCAATATAGTTTCAATAATGGAACAACTTGGCAGACAAGTAATGTAGCGACATGATTAGCAGCATGAACATATCAAGTATTGAGAAGAAATACAGCTTGATGTATTTCAAGTGCAACAGCAGAAGTTATTAACTCAGCACCAACAGTTCCAGTGGTATGAGCTATAACACAAGTAGGTAACATACTATCAGTACCATCAATTGTATGAGCTACATATCAATGGCAATTCTCTACAACTGCAACATGACCATTTGCATCTATAGCATGAGCTTTCACAACATCACATACTATGACACAAAGCTGATATTATAAACTAGTAGCTACATCTGCTAATAGTTGTGTTGGTTCATCGTCAGTATTTAATGGGATTATTACAAGTGTTACACCAACATTAAATAATGGGAAACTTAAATTTTTCCCTAACCCATTACAAAATGGACAAACTCTTACAATTGATAGCTTACCACAATGAGCTACAAAGGTGAAAATTGGTATCTATGATGCTAAATGAGCTACAGTTCGTTTAATGGAAGCACAAGTTTCAAATAGGAGAGTACAACTTCAATTACCATTCTTGGCATCAGGATTGTACTTTATTAGAGTGCAAGATACGAGAAATGGTAAACGATATGAGGGTGGTGAAAAGATAATTGTTAACTAATGTGTACTGCTCATTCCGACCGAACATAGCGAGTGGAGAAATTTCTATCTAAACATAATAAAAAAACTGTCTACGGTATGTAGGCAGCCTTTTAAGATTTATATTATCTGTCATTTCGAGCGAAGTCGAGAAATCTTTTAGATTATAGGAAATTTGAAATACATACGTGGTGAGCCTATAATCTATCAATGCTCTTCGCTTCGGCTCTTTTTGTTACTGCAAGCAGTCAAAAGAGCCTCGTTCAGAGGTATTTTTTATTACTTAACTGTTATACTTACTTTATCAGTAGAAACTGCTCCTTTATCGTCAGTAATACTTAGTTCAAATACATATGTTCCAATTGATAATACAGATGTACTTACCTCCATATTTGTTTCAACTGCTGATAGTGTTATTGTAGTTGGACCACTAGTTTGTTTCCAATTAATCATTGCAATAAACCCATCTGAATCTGTTGATCTGAATGCATTTAATGTAGTCTTATTTATAGGAGAATTTAATATTTGATCAACTCCTGCATTTGCTATTGGTGCTTTATTATTTGCTGAGTTTTCAGCAGTGTTACCAGGATAGTTAAATACTGGTTTAGGTTCAGTAGACTTTGATTTATCTGTTATTTTCTTGATTGTAGTGTTGCTATCTCATTTAATAGTAATAGCTACTGTATCTCTAGATGACAATGATCTACTATCTTTTACTTTAAGCTCAAATACGTATGTCCCTTTAACAAGGTTTGTTAGAGTAGCGATACTAGTATTTCCATTGCTCATAGTCAATTTCTTTGGTCATTTTGTTTGCTTCCAAGTATATTTAGCAATTGCACCTGTTGATGCAGATCCATCTAGTGTAATTGATGTTGCAGGCAAAGTAACTGTTTGATCAGCTCCAGCATTAGCTTTAATAGACTTCTTTTTTACTACTTTTGTAGGTGCTCCCATCATAATTTCTTGTCAGTCAGATGATGCATCTACAATATTATATCCAAAGAACCCTCATACCATAGACAATAATCCAATTCATCCCATAACACCCATTACAACTCTAGCTACAGAGTATCTAGGTATATGATGTTCTTGTGGCAAAAACTGTGTTGCATGTTTGTGTAGTAGATTTAGCATTTTTGTTTTCGAGTATATAATAAATACTAAGATTATATCTCAAATAAGCTAAAAAGTCAAATTATTGCGTATATTATTAAAATCCCTTGTAATATATAACATATTGTTTACACTACAGACCTATTAGCATACAGTTTAATCATTAATGACTCCCGGGATGTATTTGTCCCGGGAGATTTTTTTTATCTCGGGAAATTTTTTTTAATCTTGCAATTACATTCCTAGTAATTAATATCAGTTGTTGTATCAACATTGAATATCTTCAAATCTCTCATAAGCAGTTAGTTTTGGTAACCGGGCAAGGATTTCTATCCTTTAGCCCTTTTTTTATATTCAGAATATATGTACTTTTCTTTTTTCGAAGAAAAAACCCCTGCAAAGCAGGGGAAATCATAGGTGTGATCTAGAGATAATTGGCATAAATGGGGTCTTGGGTGTTATTTTCTACCCTTTGTCCATCTTACAAATAAATATGCCAATGGCGCAGCAACGAAAATTGATGAAAGTGTCCCTGCAATGATACCTGCTCAAATTACATATGAGAATGTTTTGATAATACCTGTCCCAAATACCCACATCATTAAAATCATAATGAAAGCAGCAATTGATGTCCCGAGAGATCTTCTCATTGTTTGCCAAAGTGAATCTTCAAATACTTGTAAGTAAGACATTTTCCCAGTTTTGATTGCTGCTTCGTGAAGATGATTATTTTCTCTTACTCTATCAAAGATAATAATTGTATCGTTAATACTGTATCCCATAATCGTCAAGATAGCAGCGATGAATACTAAGTCCACTTGAGTAGTTGGATTTATCATTGTGAGTAATCCATATGCTCCTGCTGGAATAGATATATCAAACAAAAGTGTAACTACTGTAATGATTGCTAATATCAATGGTGACACCATTTCTCTAACAGCAGAGAATGTGAACATCATATATATAGAAATGAATATTATTCCTGCTATGAGTGCTTTGATTGCACTATTTTTTACGAATTCACCAACACTCGCTCATATAATTGATTGTTCTAAAATTTCTCCTTTTCATTTAATATATTCATCAACTGTTGTACTAAGTTTTTGTACTTGATCTGAGTTATCAACATTTACTTGGATAAGCAAAGTTGAAATTTTATCTTGTTGAGAGATAGTAATTTTTGGATTTTCATATCCGAACTCTTTAAGTTTTGGTGTGATAGCTGCTTCAACATCTTGTTGATTGAGAACTGCATCAGTTTTAATTTCAACTCATCCAGTAAATTGAATAGATGGATTGAGTGTTTTCCAAAATACAACATTTGACCCAACAATAAGTATTAGTCAAATAGTTAACCAAATCATAGAATGTTTAATAATAGGGAAGCGCTTCATAGTGAATAATAAGAATTAAGAGTTAAGGGATATTTTATCGTATGTAGTGACAAAGTATATACTGATATGATTTTTGGATTCAGCATCTTTCGATGCTTCATACATCTACGCTTCGCTTGATATCGTTGTGAATTATTGTGATGGATCCTTCGCTTACACTCAGGATAACATCTACGCTTCGAACTATTGTGATGGATCCTTCGTTCGCACTCAGGATAACATCTACGCTTCGCTTGATGTTAGTTTCTCATATCATTGTTTAGCTGCTTGTTCTTGTGCTTTCTTTTTATTTGTTCATGTACCTACTCATAGTTGTTCATCTCACATTGATACAGTCGATTCATAGAGAATATCATTTGTATCAGGATCTTTTCATATTTCTGTTTCAGTATATGTTGGAGTTATTTTGTGATTTTTTTGAATTAACTCTTGAAGATGTGATTTATAACTTTTTACTGAATGATCTGTATGAGCAGACAGTTTGCCAAGAATATATTTTTCGATGAGGATTTCAACGGTATCTGCACCACAATCTATATACAAGTACCCAAGGAGTGCTTCTAAACAATCACAAAGGATTGTTATTTTAGCTCTACCATTATTTCTTTCTTCACCATTACCCAAGAATATTATCTTATCTAAGCCAATATCTATAGCTACCTCAGCTAGATTTTCTGCTCTTACTAAAGCTATTTTATAGAGAGTTAAGTCAGATTCAGCATTATTCGGATATTGTTGATACAGGAGTTTTGCTATAATAGCACTCAGTATTGCATCCCCCAGAAACTCTAATCTTTCATTGTGCACAAAATCACCTGCATAATCTGCAGCATATGATTTGTGAATAAATGCATTCATCATTATCTCTGGTTGTTTCACTTGATCACGAGATACTCCTATAGTTTCTAGGAATGAATAGATTAATTCTTGTTTATCGAGAATATTTGGTGGGAGAGTCATTAGTAGTGAATAGGTATTAGTGAATAGGGAACAGTGTAGTGAAATTGGAGTGTGAAGCAAAGGATATTATAGACTATTTCGTATTTCCCTAGTAGTTTCAGCTTCTTTGATAATTTGATTAATGAGACCCACTCATATATCCATTCATCAATGGATAGGAATAGGAATGATTTTATTCCCTTTTTCCATACGAGAGTGTTTGCCTCATTCTTTTGGTCCTTCCCATCATAATTTCCTTAGTTTCTTAATAACACCCCAAATAGTTAGAGGTGTCAATTTAGGCATATTTTTTAGGTATATTATTTTGTAAAAAATCTTCAATTTGTTTTTTTGTATCTTGATCTCACTTAAGAAGTTTAATAGTAATAACTCACTGAACTGCATCAATTAGATTTTCTCTAGCTTCTTCAATATTTCTTCACTGCGAAAAAAAACCTTGATATCATGGCACTAATGCAAGTATCATTCAGTTTTCATCTTTTGTGTATTCTGCTTTATGAAGCAGATAATTTATAAAATCTTGTAACATTGAAAAATGATTATACTGTGTAAGTAACATTATAATACTATGAATAAGATAAAAATCAATAGTTATTTCACAGGTTCCATTTCTGTTATCCTTCTTACTATACCAAATTTTACATTACTTTTTTTGAGTCTCAAAAAATAATCATACATTCATCCATAACATTCAAGTGGTAGTTCTTTTTGTGTTCTTTCTTTTATTAATTTAACAAGAGGGATTATTATTTTTCATACCATATCATTTTTACTTCT
>JAYTKZ010000140.1:0-4486 GCA_043729885.1 bacterium | reverse complement strand
AGACCACACAATCAAACTCAATTGTGTTGAAAACACATAAAAAAGCCAAACAAGTACTGCTACTGGTAATGCACCCATAAAGTCTACTTTACCCCAAGTAACAAGTATCCATCGTAATCAGATAAAGAAAAGTACTCTACTGATAACCTCATAGATCATTGGTCGTAGCATACCAGGGTTTTTATCTTTTCAGAAATGCATATATTTCATATATGCTGGACCAAAAAGCATTTTACCATACCATACCATTCCAAGTACCAAAGAAACAATAGTTGCAATCAGTACAAACGACCAACGAGTCGATCAAAGTACGTTTTGAAGCATAGCTAACATTATAAGTTGGAAAAGATGTAAAAATACACCAGTAGACTAGTTAGACACAAAGAGAATGCAAGAGGAATCTCATTTTCAAAATGCTCCTTGAAAAATGATATATAAACCGCATATATAAGATAATTCTTAATTCTTAATTCTATATAATGTTATCTAATAAAACCAAATCAATTCTTGTATTTCTAGCATGTCTATTTATGATTGCAATGAATTGACTCTCAAGTGCATGAGTATTCGGCGGGAGAACAATAGAGGAAGTATCTCGTACATCAGGTGAAATATTGGTTCCTGCATGATTTACCTTTGCAATATGGGGATTGATATATCTATGAATGTTTATATTTTCTATCTATCAGCTTAGAAAAAGCACATTGCATGATAGTACAATTCAAGAGATTCGTCCTTGGGTTGCATTAAATTTTATAGCTAATTGATTGTGGTTGCCAGCAGCTACACAAAGCTGACGAAATCCACTAACAGTACTATTAATTATCTTTATGTGGATATCATTGGGATATATCAATAAAGCACTTCAATGATATGCTAAATCAAAAGTTACAAGACGATATATAGTAATGCCAATGAGTATTTATTTTGGATGGATTACAATTGCGACTCCATTGAATGTAGCAGCGGTACTCAATGCATATGGATTTACTGACGTTGTAACAACAATACCACGAGTGCTTTTTTGGATAAGTCTTGCATATGTAACAAGTTTAGTTGTATTTACAAAGTTGCGTTATCTTAGTTATATAGCTGTTACTCTCTGGGCATTAATTTGAGTAATAGCAGTTCGCCAATATGATGCACCACAAATAGCCTGGATTGCAGTAATTCTTTGAGTTGCAATCATCACATATATTGCAGTTCGTGCTGGTAAAAAGAGAGTATTACTCCAATAAATTTTAGCACTCAAACTAATTATGAACTTTTTCATCAATATAGTTGCTGGTAGTCTTGTATGATGGTTTGCATTTCGTGCTGTAAAAGCAGGGAATATTACTTCAGCATTATTACTGAGCGCATTGTATATTTTCATAACTGTGTATTTTAACTAAAAGATTAATTTATATCTTTATGATCTGTGTATCATGTGGAAGAAAATAAAGTTTTTTTTGGAACCTGCATTTTATGATAAAAAAGCACTAGTACTTATTTTTATAAGGAGTATCTTTTTTTGAGTAAACTGAGTCTTTATAGCAATATCTATGAAATATATTATTGATTGAGCAAATACGAATAATTATCAACTTGTATGGAATCGATTACTTATTATGGCTATATTTTATCTAATACAGGATATTCCAAGCTACTTCTTTAGGAACGCTTACAATAAACGATTTTATTGATCAAAAGTACTCATATATCAAAAATATATGTCACTTTATTTTACAGCAGATAATAATGAGATTGAATCTCTCTGAACATGAAAAATTCAAAGTATTATATTTGGATGATGTAATGCTCGACAAAATAATATTGGTGCAATAATACAACAATGACTAAGAATGGTAATCGGCATTATACTATGATTCTCATTAGTATGAAGTTACTTATGACTAAAAGAGTTTCTAATAGTACTTAGTATATTTATTTGATCATTTATATTTATTCAATATGGTAATAAAATTATTGCATGAATAAGAAAAGAAAAAAGAGATGCTCTTATAGAATGAGATAAGCGTTTTGTAAGAATGATTATGTCAAAAAATGAGATACTACAAAATAACAAATCAAACATAGAGAATACTTTTATAAAAGCACATTATGATAATATATATTTAATACGATTAAAAGAATCACTTAAACAAGTCAAAACTTTTGATTTACAGAGAGTGACATTTACTCTTATTAGAGTGTGAATACTATGGTTTGCTTTATCTCAAGTACAAAATTGAGTATATACAATTTGAACTATATGATTACTATGGATGTTAGTAAATCAAATATATGGTAATATTTCTGATCTTAATGAATTTATAACTTCATTTCATACAGATAAAATAAATATAGACAAACTACGAGATCTCTTTAAAGAAACTCCACAAATAAAATGATATGATACATGAGAAACATTTATACCAACTTCATGAGATATTATCTTAGATGATGTAACATACAATTATGGGAAATGAGAAGTACTCAACAATTTTTCACTCCATATAGCATGATGAAAGAAAACTGCGCTCATATGAGTATCATGAAGTGGGAAATCAACAATTATAAAACTAATTGCAGGGTATCTATATCCACAGAGTTGATCAGTAATAATAGATAACCAAGAACTGCCAAATCCCACTAATGATTATTATGTTTCCCTAAGTTCATATTACAAACACATATGATATCTGACACAAGAGCCAAGTGTTTTTGACGGAACAATATATGAAAATCTTATGTACGCACTAGACTATGAACCAAGTGAAGAGGAGTTACAAAATGCAATTGAGTGAGCACAATGTCAGTTTATTAATGAGTTTCCTGACGGCATTAATACACAAATATGAGAAAAATGAATCAAACTTTCCGGATGACAAAGACAACGCTTAGCAATTGCCAAAATATTTCTCAAAAATCCTAAAATCATACTACTAGATGAACCAACATCGGCGCTAGATTCATTTAGTGAAGAAGAAGTTACAAAAGCATTAAATAACTTATTTGAATGAAGAACTGTTGTCATTATTGCACACAGATTACAAACAGTCAAACATGCAGATAAAATTATTGTATTGGAAAAGGGGCATGTTGTAGAGGAATGACATCATCGTTCACTTGTACTGACAGGGTGAGTCTATGCAAAGATGTTAGAATTACAGAGTGGATTTTAATATATATTTACTTTCTAAGTACCTATCAATGTTTGTAGAACAAGATAACACACTATATGCTCACTTCACATTTCCAGATTTCATAACTGCATTTGCTTTTATGACAAAAGTTGCTGAAATAGCTGAAAAGATGAATCATCATCCTAAGTGGACAAATGTCTATAACTCAGTAGAAATATGGCTTACAACACATGATGCTGGGAATACAGTTACTGAATTAGACCGCACTCTGGCAATTGACATAGAGAAATTATTAGAAAAGCAGGATATAGCACAGTTCTAGAAAATTCATAACACAAAAAGCGGGTTTTAGATATGTTTTAACACTACAAAAAAAGCTGCGAATATATTCGCAGCCTATACTAATAATGTACATGGTTTAGTTTTGAGGCATCATTAAGTGATTATACCAGTGAACTGTCTGCTGTTCAGCCAATTCCTGATATTTATGGATAGCAAAGGTAATCACCCCATATGCTGTTGGTAAGGCACCTCTTTCTATCTGGTCACGCAAGCACTCACACCACTGTTCAACCCTTCTTACACCAGCATCTTTATAAAATACATATGGCTCATATACCGCCATGAATATCAGACCATTAAACATTTTACGCAGCACTGGTTCTTCATAAATATCAAAGTTTATGATTGGATCCTGTCCTGGGGTATGTGATACTTGTACTGCTGCAAGTATATCTGTAGGAAGTAGATGCGGTTTTCCCTTAGCATGCTCGATAAGGTTTATTAATTTTTCAATGTTTACTATATAATTCATAATTTGTGTTTTAAGATCTATACTATAGTTATTATATATAAATAGTCAATAATAATACAATACTGTTTAATTCATAAGGAACAACTAGCAATTAAGCCTTAAAATCGTATATTAGTGTATACGGTTTTATATTTTTTTGCGAAAATTCTTTATGGCAAATTTGATTCAATTAGTTGTGAGTAAAGTTGGTATGGATACTCAGACAGTGCAGGTGATTATTGATTTATTGGACCAAGGAAATACTATTCCGTTTATTGCTCGTTACCGCAAGGAATTGACAAAATGAGCTACAGATGAGCAACTTCGTGATTTTCATGATATCTACACATATACAAAGAATCTTGAACAAAGGAAACTGGATGTAATTCGTCTCATTGCAGAAAAGGGGTTAATGACTCCAGAGTTGGAAGCTGAGATTATGGCTGCTGAAACATTGGCAAGAGTAGAGGATCTGTATAGACCATTCAAGGAAAAGAAAAATACGAAAGCGACAATTGCAAAGGCAAAAGGATTGGATCCACTTGCTGTGATTTTGCGTGCTTGT
>JAYTKZ010000139.1:0-1991 GCA_043729885.1 bacterium | reverse complement strand
ATAGATGTAAATGTTATAGCTAGTAATCCATATGCAGTTTCAGTAATTGATGATGTAGAAGATAATAATTGAGCTCGTTTTTCTGTACAAGATAAATGGTGAAATACAGTTCAGACTCCACAATCAGTTGAATTCTCAATGCTCTGAGATGCTACATCTAACTGACAAATAAAATGAAATATAACAGTTGTATGAAGTACTTTTCTACCTATTAAATACTGACCAAAGGGTTGAATTATTTATATTTATTGATCATTGGGATGAAATGGAGATAATCAACCTTGATATATACGCAAGGATATCCCTACCCGTTTATGGCCTACTACATGATTAAATATAGTATATTTAACATTAGAATGAAAAGATCGAGGTAATATAGAAGACAGTACTGCAGCTAATATTATTTCTAATTCTCCAAAAACAATTTCTGTGACTACAGAACTATTTTCTCAATCAAGCACATTTCCAACAATATGAATGATATCAAAGAGTTGATTTATATCACAATGAGATAGCCTATCAATATTTTCTGGAAGCGCCACAAGAAAAAATATTGCAATCGATAATAATATTGTTTGATACATAGAAGGGAATGCTCCATATACATTATCAAATATAGTCATACAAAATGCTAACTACAAAGTAGTTCCATCATGGGTTGATTGATCTACTAATAACCAAGCTTTTTCAGTAGTTGATGCTCGTGGTGAAACACCAGATACCAAGGAGCAAGATCTATCTCCAATTCGCTCATATGCATGATGAGTAACCGTATGAGAAGCTCAAAAACAAATATTTGATGAAGTAAGAATTAATTATGGAGATCCATTTTTACAACACATGGATGCTACAAAGATTACTGATATTTCAAAAGATACAACTATTACTTTGTTTAGGGATGACGAAAAAACAATTAAAAAGACAATGGAATTAGATATTGATAATGATGGTAGAAAAGATTTAGTAGTTCTCTATGATGACGACACAATTAGGTTGATGAAACAGTACGGTGGCACTCCTCCATATAGACAATTAGGTAATCTAATGGCAGTAGCTGATGGAGTACAAGATATGTGGATTTGAGATGCAGATAATAATGGGTTACAAGATATATTTATTAAAACGAAAAAAAATACTCTTAGAGTATATAAAAATAGTGCTGGAACATTTGATGTTAACTGATCTCCTGTATGTATAGATGTACCATCTTGAAATACTTCGCTTCAAGGTGTTCGACAAATATTTATTGAAGATATGAACAAAGATAATCAAGCTGATATTATCACTTATGATGTATCAGGCAAGATTCGTGTTTTTTATGGAGGGAATAAGTCTGGTGAAGGTTATTATATTTCAACTTCACCAACATGATGTGATGCATGACGAAAACAAAGAAATAACATACTTACAGTAGCAACATATTGATTACAATTGGTTCAAAATACACCAATATATGATGATTCTATGATTCACTGGCAATGACTAGTCCTTCCTGATCTCACAGAAGAAGATGCAGAAAATAATGATACTGTTCCTGCTAATATAGCACAATATATCCCTAATTCGACTAATCCAACATCTGTAAATGTTCAATGACTTATAAATTCAGGTATACCTGAAGTAGTTCGTTTTTCATCTACTCCATATAGTTATGTTCCAGTTTATGAAAATCAAAATAGTTTAGATTCGTTAGCATATATCCCAGTTAAGTATCTTATATGAGCTGATATCGTCGACGCATCAAAATCATTTGCTTATGGCGAATGAGATGAAGTTATAGTTACAATTACTATGCGTGCAAAACAAAATACAATTGCAACATATGCTGAACAATTACGCTGACCACGAGAAATAATAAAAAATGAGGATGGAAGTATTACATGATTTAATAATTTGAATTTACCAACTTCAAGTATTATAGATTGGAATATTAATAATGGATTTGAATTTATGGTAGATAATATTGCTTTAGCAGCATGACAATCTGTTTC
>JAYTKZ010000138.1:0-28412 GCA_043729885.1 bacterium | reverse complement strand
CATGATGTCCATATCGTTGTATTGAAAAGTGCTCGTATAGGTATTTACTAGCTCTGGGAGTTTACTTGCAAACATTTCATAAGCTGGAGCCATAGCATGTAGATATTCTGTATCTATACCACGATCAGCCATTTTATCAAAACAGTGCTGTACTAGATATGTGATATTCGCATCATATTCATCTGTAGGAAATTGTTTTTTAAGTTCATCAGAAAGTCATTTTTCATCCATCGTATCCCTTTGTTCTAACGCTGAATGAGTAATATCAATAGCACATATTTCTTTAAGAATATGTTCATGTTGTGCAGTATATCCTGCAGTATATTTTTCGTACAAATAGGTAAGGACCATTTTTCTAGCGAGTATGCGAGCTTGAATGTTCATAGGATGACCGACGATAAGAAGTAATTGATAATGTAATTATATGGAAAATGGAGAGAAAAGCAAAAAGTAATAGTATATTTATATAATAGTTTTGTCATTGCGAGCGATAGCGAAGCAATCTAATGATACGCATGGATTGCTTCGTCATTACATTCCTCGCAATGACAAATTCGTAATATAAAAAAACAACATCTTGCGATGCTGTTTCTTATAGAAAAATATCTGTAGTACAATACTAGATGGTGTGATCTTATTAGTTCCAATAAGACCACATTATCTAGCATTATAGCTAGAGTGATTATGCTTCTAGGATTTTCTTACCACCAGTTTTGATAGTGATAACTTGTTTTCCTTTGTAGAATCCACAATGTGGACAAACTCTATGTGAAAGTTTATATTTCGCACAATTTGAACACTTAGTTTGCATGTATTGTTCTGAAAGTCTTGTCAAATTAAGAGACAACCACTTAGAGTGTCTTACGTTTCTTTTATGCTTTGAGATTTTTTTCCTTGGAGTAGCCATCGTATAATCTGGAAATCATATAGTAAAATAGTGAGTCTACAATTATGCAGAAACAGTCACTTCAGTAGTAGTAACTTCAGTAGTCACTTCTACAACAGTTTTAAGATATCTTCTTCCGTCGAATCTAAGAACGTTTTTCTTGCTGAAAGCAACAATACCGTCGATAGTAGCGTGGATAGAGAAATCTTTTCCCTTGTATGTATTTGCACCAAGAGCATATTTATCACCTTTTTGTCTGATGATAATATTTCCAGCAACTACAGGTTGTCCACCGAATTTTTTGACTCATCTGTATTTAGCATTCGAGTCTCTGAGGTTTTTAGCCGAACCGGCGGCTTTTTTATGTGCCATAGTAGGTATGTGTGTATATAAATTACTTTTTTTTTGTAGGTGTTTAGCTGAATAAATCAGTAATTTGTCCCGTAAGACCTATTATCACCTATATAATTATAGTTTACTTTTGAGAAACGCATTGTAACGCCTCAGTTCTGTAGATTATAGAGATTTGGAGAATGATTGCAAGGGGAAACATACACAAAAGATAATAAGGGTAAGAATGTTAAAGAAGATAAAAAGCACATAAGAGATATGTCATTTCGACCGAGCAAAGAGAGTGGAGAAATCCTTAAAAAGATCTCTCGACTCCACTTCGTTTCGCTCGAGATGACAGATAGTTATTCCAATAAAAAAACTCCCTCATTACTGAGAGAGTCTTTATGGGAGTAGTAACTATACTACTCTTGAATCTTTATTTCAGCTTCTTTATTAGCGGCTTCAACCTTAGCTTTATAGATTTCTCATACTGGGAGAAGTCTACCGATAATAACATTTGATTTCAGATCGTTCAACGGATCAACAGCACCCTTGAGAGAGTTATCAACCATTACACGAATCGTTTCTTGGAACGACGCACTAGACAACCATGAATCAGTTTCTTTTGCAATATGTGTCAATCCAAGAGCCAATCTTTTACCTTTTGCTGGAGTTTTCTTTTGAGCAATAAGGTCTTTGTTTACTGCTTGGAAGTCTTCATACTTGATTTGAGTTCCTGGGATGAAGCTTGAATCTCCACCTTCTTCAACAAATACTTTAGAGAATAATTGTTTAACAATTACTTCCATATATTTATCACTCACATCTTGTCCTTGTGAAGTATATACTTTCTTAACTTCTCTTACAATATATTTCTCAGCTTCTAGATCACCTACAATACTCTTATAATCATCAATATCCAATGATCCAGTTGTTAATACTTGTCATTTTAATACTGATGCACCATTTTTCACTCTCAAAGATGTACCACCAGAAAGTGATTTCTTTACTTTTTGGATAGCTCCAATTGTAATATAATCTTTGTGAACTTCGAGTACCATACCATCTTCTTTAAGCTTCAATTTACTTTTCCCAAGACTTGCATAATCATCTCCTTTTTTAACATCTTGTCCTTTCTTCACAAGAATTTTATATCAGTCCTTGATGATATATGGTTTTGGTTCTGGTTCACCGAGGATTTCTAGATCAACTTGTTTTCCTGATTCAATCATAGTAACAGTTCCATCAAATGGAGCAATAATAGCAGCTTTTTTAGGTTTTCTAACTTCGAATAATTCTTCAACTCTACGGATACCTTGTGAAATATCTGAATCACCAACTCATGCATTTTCCGAGTGGAACGTACGCATCGTTAATTGTGTACCTGGTTCACCAATTGATTGTGATGAAATAATCCCTACTGGGTTACCAATTTCTACTAATTTTCTTGTAGAAAGGTCGATACCAAAACATTGTTGACATACACCACTTGAAACATGACATGTAAGAGGAGAACGCACTTTTACTGACATGATATCAGCATCAATAACCATCTCTACAGTCTTTTTATCCAAGAGTGTACCTTTGTGTAAGATAACATTTCCTTTTTTATCTGTTAGATCTTCTGCAGTAACTCTACCAAAAAGTAATTGATCATATTGTTCATTTCTAATATCAGCTTCATCTTTTGAAACTGTAATATATTCATGTGATTTACAATCAAATTCTCTCACAATAACTTCTTGTGATGAGTCACAAAGTCTTCTTGTCAAATATCCAGATTCAGCAGTTCTAAGAGCAGTATCAGCTTTACCTTTACGCGCACCGTGGGCAGCAATAAAGTATTCGATAGGAGAGAATCATTCTACAAGTGATGATTGAATTGGTAGTTCAATAATTTCTCCAGATGGAGATTGTACCAATCATTTCATACCCGATAATTGAGTCATTTGTCCCCATGTACCTCTCGCTCCTGAATCAACCATTGTATAAGCGTTGTTACCTGGTTTATAATTGAGTTTTACGAGTCTTTCAACTTCTTTTGTAATGTTTGACCAAATTCTAATAATTTGTCTGTGTTTTTCTTCTTCAGATACAAATCATTTGAATGCAAAATTATATATTTTATTTACTTTTTCATGACCTTCTTTGAGGAGTGCTCATTTTTCTTGTGGAACAACTAGATCAAAGATATTTACTGTTACAGCTGATAGAGTAGCGTATTTGAATCATAGATCTTTTACTGCATCTGCAATTCTTACTGTTTCTGCCATATCATATTCATCATAGATTTGATCAAGAATCTTTTTCATATCTTTTTTAACTATTTTCTTGTTTATGAATCTTACTTTTTCTGGAAGATTATGATTGAATACAACTCTACCTACTGTAGTTTCAACCCATTCAGTACCAGTATAGAATTTAATAGTATCTTTGATTACAACTTCCTTAGCATGATAACGAGAAAGCACTTCTTCATATGTACTAAAGTTACCTACAAATCTAGGAGTAGCTGTATAATCATCAGTCAAGAAATAGATACCAAGAACCATATCTTGAGAGTGAGTAATTGTTGGTTCACCTGAAGATGGTTTCAATACATTTTTATCAGCTGCAATTAAGTTCTTAGCTTCATTTTGTGCCTCTTCTGATAATGGAAGATGTACTGCCATTTGATCTCCATCGAAATCGGCATTGAATGCAGGACACACTAATGGGTGTAGTCTAATAGTTTTACCTGGCATCAATCTAATTTTGAATGCTTCAATAGACAATCTATGCAATGTTGGCGCACGATTCAAAAGTACATATTTATCTTTGATAACTTCTTCTAATATTTTCAATGAAATTGGAGACTCATCCTTGATAAGTTTTTCAGCTTGTTTAGGTGTATATACAATCTTTCTTTCGATTAATTTTCCAATAATAAATGGAGTGAAAATTTTCACTGCAATATATAATGGAAGTCCACATTCATCAAGTTTCAAATTAGGACCAACAGTAATTACAGATCTACCAGAGTAATCCACACGTTTTCCAAGTAAGTTCTTTCTAAATATACCTTCTTTACCAGAAAGCATATCAGTAAGCGATTTGAATACCTTGATACCAGCTCATCCAGCACCTGTATTCTTTTCACCGATAATCAAATTATTTACTGATTCTTGAAGTAATCTAATTTCATTTTTCTTAACTACATCTGGCATACCCACTTGAATCATTTTTCTTAATCTGATATTTCTCATCAGTACGCGTCTGTAGAACAAATTAACATCTGATGATGCAAATCTACCACCATCCAATTGTACTACTGGTCTTAAATCTGGTGGGATTACTGGTAAGTTTTTAATTACCATCCATTCTGGTTTAACTTCTGATATGTATAGATTTATAAGTAATCTAATAAGTTTCAATGATTTGTTTTTATTTTCTCATTTAAATGTAGAGAAATTTTTAATAAGTGCTTTAATTTCTTTTTCAACATCAATTTGTCCAAGAAGTTTTTGGATTGATTCTGAACCAGACTTGAATTGAAGTGATCCATCAAATCTAAAGAATATATTTCTATAATCACTTTCAAGAATTGTAGCTCCTATTTTGAGATTTGCAACAATTGATTTGATTCTGTTGAATTCTTTTTCTAGAGTAGATTTATTGTCAGCAAGTAATTTTTCAAGATCATTTTTCCCTTTATTATTTCCTTCTTTTCCTTCTTTTTCATATGCTTCTTGAAGTTCTTGAAGCTTATTTTTATAATCTAATTCTAGTTGAGTAAATACTTCTTTTTTTTGTGCTTCAGTTACATTTGCAACAAGTACATATTTTACATAGTAGAGAATTTTTTCAATTTCATTTACAGAAAGTCCTAGAAGTAATCAAACTCTAGATGGCGTAGCTTTTACATACCAAACATGAATAACTGGTGCAGCAAGCTCGATATGACCCATGCGTTCACGTCTAACTCTAGCTGTTGTAACTTCAACACCACATCTTTCACATACGATACCTTTGTATCTTACACCTTTATATTTTCCACAACTACATTCGTAGTTTTTCATTGGACCAAAAATTGACTCACAAAAAAGCCCTTTTTGCTTTGGTTTACCAGTTCTATAGTTGATTGTATCAGGTACCTCAACTGAACCAAATGACCATTTTGCAATGTTTTCTGGAGAAGCTAATGTCACCATCAGACCATCGAAATGCGTTTTTTCCATGAATAGGGGAGTATGAAACTAAATGAGATTTATATTTAATTGTCATCCCGTGCTTGACACGGGATCTCCGGACTTGGACCCCGGATCAAGTCCGGGGTGACATACCGGAGGTATGTCATTATTCTGCGTCTCAATATTCTTCCATATCTTGCATTACTGATTCAATCATTTCTTTCTTGTCTTCTGCTTTTGCTTCAGAGTCATCTGATAATTCTAGATCATCAATTCATTGTTTTGAAGTAATACCTTTGAGTCCCAATGAAGTAATTTTAGCTAATCTTTCTTTGTGGATTACATCAATTGAGTCTTGATCAAGTGGTTGGATATTTTGACACAATCACTTGAATAAGTAAGTAACGAGATTGAATGATTCAGGTATACCAGATATTCTCAATTTATTTCCTTTGATAATAGCATCATATGTTCTATTTCTACCTTGTACATCATCAGATTTAATAGTAAGCATTTCCTGTAGTGTATATACTGCAGAGTATCATTCAAGCGCCCACACTTCCATTTCTCAGAATCTTTGTCATCCATCTCTTGCTTTACCTCCTAATGGTTGTTGTGTAATCAATGAGTAAGGTCAAACAGCTCTTGCATGAATCTTATCTTCAACCATATGTGAAAGTTTCAATATATGCATATATCACACTGTAACTTCATTGTCAAATGCTTCACCAGTTCTACCATCTAAAAGCTTCATTTTCCCATCTTTTGGAAGATTACATTTGAATAGCATATCTTGTATATCATCAGCAGTGAATTTAGAAAACAATGGTACAGCAAATTTAGTACCCAATGCTTTTGCAATCAAACCAAGTTGTACTTCAAATGTTTGCCCATAGTTCATACGAGATGGTACTCACAATGGATTTAACATCATTTCAACTGGCACACCATCTGCTCCATATGGCATATCTTCTTCTGGTACAATATGTGCAATAATACCTTTGTTACCATGTCTACCTGCTAATTTATCTCATACTTCAATCTTTCTGGTCATAGCAACATATACTTTGATTTTCTTTCTAATACCAGCCATCAAGTTATCACCTTTTTTAGAGTCGAGGATTAGTACATCAATTACCTTTCCTTCACTTCCAGATGGAAGGTACAATGAAGTATCTTTTAAACTCTTTGATTTATCACCGAATATTGCTTGAATCAATTTTTCTTCAGGAGAAAGTTCACCTTCTGATTTTGGAGTAATTTTACCAACAAGAATATCACTACCTTTTACTGTAGCACCAATTCTAATAATCCCTTCTTCGTCAAGGTTTTTGAGTTTAGCAAGTGATACTCATGGAATATCATTTGTTGTTTCCTCAGGTCCGAGTTTTGTATCAGCTACCTCGATTTCATATTCTTCAATATGTATTGATGTAAGTGTATCATCTTTTACAAGTCTTTGAGAAAGAATAATCGAATCTTCAAAGTTATATCATTCCCATGGCATAAATGCGATTCTGATATTTTTACCAAGAGCTATTTCTCCATCTTCAATAGACGGACCTTCAGCTAATAAATCACCAGCTTTTACCTTTTGGCCAATAGATACTTTTGCTCTTTGATTAATAATACTTTTTTGATTTGATCTTTTGAAAGTAATAAGAGAGTATTCTTTAATACCTTTTTTATATTTTACTTTAACTCTTTTACCATCTACATAAATCACTTCACCTTCTTCATCTGCAGAAATAACTGCGTATGTCATAGCTGCAATATCAGTTTCCAACCCAGTACCTACTAATGGTGCATCATTAAATAACAATGGTACTGCTTGTCTTTGCATATTTGTCGCCATACCAGCACGCACCGCTTCATCATGATCAATAAATGGAATCAATGATGTGTTTGGAGAGAAAATTTGCGATGAATTCACATCCATATGTGTAATATCATTTACATAGAACATTTCCATGTCCATGAAATGTCTAGCCGCAACACGCTTTTCCATAATATTCTTGTGTTCATCGAGTTGTGTTGCCACATCCGCAATAATGAATTTTTCATCACGCTCAGGAGAAATAAACTCAATTTTTTCACTAAGATATGGTCTAGTAACAATTTTATGTCATTTATCAAATGCTTTTGCAATTTCTTTTGCAGCAGCATCGCCTATATATTGGTTATCTTTTGCAATAACTTTCTTTGTTTTTGGATGTATTACATCTCATTCAGCAATTCTAATTGCTACCTTAGGATCTTGAGCTTCTACATATTTTAATACTTCAACTGCAGGAGTTTCCAAGAATCATTCACTATTTACTTGTGAGAAAATAGACTGGTACACTACCAACCCAATATTTTGTCCTTCTGGAGTTTCAATTGGACAAATTCTACCGTAGTGAGAAGGGTGAACATCACGCACTTCAAACTTCGCTGTTTCTCTTTTCAATCATCAAGGGCCGAGTGATGTAAGTCTTCTTTTATGTTCAATTTCAGCTAAAGGATTAATTTGATCTAGGAATTGAGAAAGTTGTGAAGTAGCAAAGAAGCTCTTCATAGCATTGTCAATAATCTTGAAGTTTACTAAGTCAGTCAATTTGATAAGTTCTTCAGTATTCAAGATTGATAATTTTCCTTTTACTGATTTTACAAATTTTCTTACTACTGGTTGAAGGTGAGAGTAGAGGATTTCACCCATAGATCTAATACGTCTATTTGAAAGATGATCGATATCATCTACATAAAATCCTTTCTTTTCATTTGCGATAGAAATCAAGTATTTGAGTGATTCAATCAAATCATCTGCATCGAAAATATGTGATGTTTTCTTATCAAGAGGTTTGTTCATACTAAGTTTAGCATTGATTTTTCTTCTTGCTACATTTCCAATCAAGATACGATCTGGAGAGAGGAATTGAGATTTAATATAATCAATAGCTGAGTCAGCATCAATAATTTCACCTGGTCTCATTTTACCATAAATTTGAACCGCAGCTGATTCTGCATCATTTGAAGTATCTTTTTTGAGAGCATGTTCAATATAGTCATAATCTCATTCTTCTTTATCAACCAATCCATCAAAGAGTGCTCTAATACTTTCATCTGTTTCATATCCAAATATTCTCAATAATCATACTACTGAAAATTTTCTAGATTTGTTAATTCTCGCTACAACATTACCTGATTTTTCAACAATTACCTGTAACCATGGTCCCTTTTCTGGAATAAGTTTAAACGAGTATGTGAAATCTTTTTTATCGAATGAAAAGAAGATACCATATGATCTTACAAGTTGCGAAATAACCACTCTTTCTACCCCATTGATAATATATGATCCCCATTGAGTCATCAAAGGAAGGATACCAATATTAGCACGTTTGTTGAAAAGAATCTTTCCGCTTTCAGTATCAGTAAGTTTAATTCTTCCACTAAGAATACCTCCATATGTCATTTCCTTTTTCTTACATATATCGATAGTTTCAATAGCATCAGAAATTTTAATTTCATCAATCTCAAGAGAGTGCTTTTCTCCTGCAATATCACGAATTGGATTGATTTCATTAAATAACTTGTGCATGAAATGATTTACAAATTCATCAAATCATTTTTCTTGCATACCAAGAAGTTCTGGAAATGCAGCAAATTTCTTTGATTCTTTTAAAAACACTCTTCAATTTTGTACATCCAATCCTTTGAGGATTTCAGCAGAATTAATAGTACTTTTTACTTGTTTTTTTGTCGATGCAGCCATGAAACAAATCAGATAGGACTAAAATAGAAAAAATCTACCAAGGTGTTCTTGGTCATTTATCTATATGGTTATTTTGTGTATGTGATTTTTTTGTTGCGTCATAGAAAGCTTATATCTAAACGAAGAAAAAACCACAAAAAGGAATTATCCTTTTTTCTGTGGTGTAAGTTGGTGTCTTCCTTTAGCTCTTCTAGCAGCTAATACTTTTTGTCATGACTTTGAAGCCATTCTCTGGCGAAACCCATGCACACCTAATCTTTTTGATCGTTTAATCTTTCTTATTCTATTTAACTTTCACGGCATAGTAATAATAAGAGTATTGGATAAATGCTATGTAATATTTTTCATACTATCTATTATTTAGTATATGCTAGTACTCATAACTCTCTTGCTCTCAAAATAGCTTGTCTAACTCTTTTTTGTTGTGATACACTGTTTCCCATAAACTTTCTTGGTTTAATTTCACCAAATCTTGTTATATAGAAAGTAAGTAATTTAACTGACTTCCATGATATTTGTTCATTGTGAACTTCTTTATTGAAATATCATTTTCTCACCATTTGTTCTGGTTTCTTTTCACCTTCAGCAAGTGGTTTCTTTTCAAATTGCTTGTTGATTTCTGCAAAAGAAAGGAAAGAATCACTATTAGTCATAGAGAAAAATACATATCTTACAACACCTTTTGTAATACTAAGCTCATTCTTAATAGCGTTTGTCGACTGAGAGTCAAGCTCACAATAGTATGAAGTCATATGAACTTGAGTAAGTTTACCTTTCCCTATTTGGTGGGCAAGTTGTACAAGTCACATATCATCTGTTTCTTTCTTCCCTTTTCAAAGAAGAGAATCAATTTTAGCATAGATAGCATCTTGCTCATCCTTACTTAGTTGGGGATGAAGGAGTACTACTAATTCGTAATTTTTTAACATGGAATAATATTGTGATATATAAATAATGGTCTATGGGTAATTAGCAGTGCCAACTACCTATTTATATGCTTACTTTTGATTATCAGATTGAGATTCTTACAAAGTTTGTAAGATCAGCTTGTCCATTTGCGAATTCTTTTACTTTTTTGCTATCATCCCAGATTGCAGATTGTTCTAGAAGAACGTTTTCAGCAAATGCTTTATCTAATTTACCAGCAACAATTTTATCAACGATTTCTGCTGGCTTCCCAGATGCAGCTACTTCAGCAGCAAATTGAGCTTTGAGAGCATCTTTTTGATCTGCAGGAATAGTATCTACTGATAAAAATTCAGGGTTCATAGCAGCAATTTGAAGAGCAGCTTGTTTTGCAATAGCATCACCGTTATCTCAAGTTGCAGTATAATCTAGAATTGCTACGAGTTTATCACCTGGATGAGTATATACAATCACTTTGCTAGGAGCAGTATGAATTAATACTTGTACAAGTTTTGTATTTTCACCGATTTTACCAACAAATTCTTGAGTCAGAGATTCGCATTTCGCTGCAATATCTGCAGGAAGTTGATCAACTGAATCTATATCAGATGTATGAGTAGATACTGTATCTAGTAAATCTTGTACTAAAACCTTGAATAGGTCATTTCCAGATGTAAAGTCAGTTTCACAAACAACTTTTACAGCATAAACAACATTTCCTTTAGTAAGAGTTTTAATCATACCTTCATTTGTTTCTCTATCAGCTTTCTTTGCAGCTTGCAAAGCACCTTTTTTCTTGAGGAATTCTATCGCAGCATCGAGATTTCCACCCGCATTATCCAAAGCTTCTTTACAATCTTTCATTGGAGCGAATGTAGTGTCTCTCAATTGCTTGAGGAGATTCATATCAACTGCCATCTATAGTAGAGGGAAGAAATAAATAATTTTAGCAGCTAGGAGTTAGTAGCTAGTAGCTAGTAAATATTTTTTACTAACTGCTGACTACTATCTACTAACTACTTATTTTTTTTCTGGAGTTTCTGTATCACTACTTCAATCACCAGCGTCTAGTTCAGCATCAAATATATTCAATACCCAACCACCAAATCCAGCAAATATAGGCACAAATGGCTTATCTTGAGAAAATGATGTATATGTTCCATGTCGCGCCTGCATAAAAAAGACTACCCAAACCGCGAACAATGATATATATGCTAATAGTGGTAGTACTTTAATCCAAGGAATAAACGCAAGAATTAAAGCTGGTATCAAAAGAACAAAGAACATTGTCCACCATCCCAACGCTTGTTTGAGATGAAACTGTTCATAACGAGATGCTTTTTGTTGTGACAAAGACAGAAGGATTCACCATATAACATACATCATAAGTGATTTCTTTCTTTCCAGAGCACTAGGAACATAATGTTCCCCAATAAGTACATCTATATCATTACGAGCGAGTTGTTCCATAGATTATTCTGCACCTAAAATATAATGAAGAGCTTGTTTTACACTTTGATATGCATCAACATTGAGGACAACTAATCTGTCTTCTGGTCGTCGAGTATCGAAGTTAGTACCAGCAAGCACTATACTATCTAAGTCTAGCTTTTTGAGTTCTTTTACAAACTTCATCATTGCTTTCCCATCTACTACAATCACTAAGTCAGGTTTTTTTCTTAGATTTTTAACACCTTCATAGATATGTTGTACCTTGAGAAGTTTTCTCTTAGTAGTAAGTTGTTCTTTTTTTGTAAGTTTATTGAAGTCTTCGTTTTCTGTAAACGATTGTAACTGATTCATACCAGTAATTCTCGTAATAAGAGTATCGAAGTTTGTCAAAAAACCTGCAGGAACTTTATAGTTCATATAATGGAAACCATGTGCTTTTGCAAGGGCTGGTATTTCGTCAGCCATAAGCGTCTTTTCACAAAGAATAAGCACTTCTTTTCCATCTTTTTTTGCTTGCAAGAATTTTTCTTTTGCCGCATCTAGTGCAGTTACAATCTTATCAGGGTTTAGAACAACCAATCCCTGACTCATCTCAAGCCAAAACAATCTTGTTTTAGTACTTGCGAATTTCTTAAGATTACCAACATGCATATGAGCAGCAACTACTTCTTTTTTTGTAATTGCCATGTAGTATATCTAAAAACAGAGTAAAGGTTATTTCAAGTTTACAGTTGCACCAGCTTCTTGAAGTTTAGTTTGAAGAATTTCACCTTCGTCTTGTTTTACACCTTCTTTGATAACTACTGGAGCTTTTTCTACTAAGTCTTTAGCAGCTTTAAGATCGATATTCAAGAGTTCTTTTACAACCTTGATTACTGCAATCTTTTGTTGACCAGCATCTGTAAGTTCTACATTTACTGAATCTTTAGCAGCAGCAGCGTCATCTCAACCTGCAGCACCACCAGATACTACCATAGCGGCAGCAGTAACACCAAATTCTTCTTCTAAAGCTTTTACTAAGTCAGCTAATTCAATAGCTGTAAGTTCTTTTACAAGATCAAAGATCTTTTGTGCATTGTTAGTTAACGACATCGTTTTAAACACTATATAATATAAATAATTTACAATTGTAGTAGGGATCCCTGACTATTGTCACACCGGACTAGATCCGGGGTCGGGATGACACCATGGTGTCATATTACCCTTGTTTCTTCGCGATAGCATCAAGCGTACCAACGAATTTTTGTACTGGATGTTTGAGTAAGAAGAGTAATTTTGCAACAAGTTCTTCTTTCGAAGGTAAAGTCGCAATCGCTCCAACATATGCAGCATCTTTCCATTGTTTATCAAACCAACCACCAACATATTCAATTGAGAGTTTCTTTTCTGCTTTTTTAGCATCTTTGATAAATTTTTGAATTGCTTTCAATGGAGCATATTCATCTTCAGTAGCATAGATAGCTACTATAGCACCATCAAGTGTTTCATGAGTAACTGCTTCTAGACCACTATTTTCAAGTGATTTAAGAAATAATCTTTTTCTCACTACGTTGATTTTACCACCCGCTTCCTCTAAAGACATTCTAAGATTGTTACTGTCATTGACAGGAACCCCAGATTGTTTAATGAGAACAACGTTTTTTGCTATTGCTAGATCACCAGCATAGCTAGATACCAACGATTCTTTTTGTTGTCTTGTAATTGCCATTCTTGGCTTCTTCTTCAAAGATAAAAAAAACTTTCCAAGGAGGGAAAGAATAAGTAAGAGTCAAATGACTATTAATTAGGCTTACCTCGGCGGGATTTTATATGTTGGCGAACCAACAATACCTGCTGTCTTGGGTTTCTTTGACACTTATTTTACTAAGTGACAATGGGTAGAATATACAAAAACCTCTCGCGATTGCAAGAGGAAGTTAGTTTTGATTAGTGATGTGATAGAGAAAATTAACTTGTTTATGGTTTTACTTCCCCTCTAGGTCAACGAGGCGGAGGAGTTTCTGCTCATCCAAAAATTATAAAATCACTTGATATAGACATATCTCATGTAATATTTTCTAGTGGAATAGGTTTCCCAGCAAAACTTCTTTGTAGATATTCCAAGAACTTTTTACTAGATTGACTTGTACCATCAAAGAGCGTCTCTATAGTTATCTTACTTTCATCAATTCATAATCAAACTGCAACTTGAGATTTTAAGTCCTTATTATTGTTAATTGTTTTAAAGATAGTTTCTTTAAACTTAGTACTTTTTAAATTAATTTCCTTATTATTTTTATTAGCTTGTTTACTCTCAGTGAGTAATGCAGAGACCTTACCTATATAGTCTTTTAGAACACTAGTACTATCTGAAGCTTTTTGTATCTTGTTTATTTCGTCATCACCAATATCTGTTTGTGGGTTAAGATCATATGAAAACTGCTTCTCTCCATATACATTTTGTAATCCTTTACCAATTTTAGAGTTATAAAAAGCTGATCATAGTTTCTTTGTAGCCTCAGTTGCATTATCTTGGTTGTATTTATTCATTCATTTTGTAAGAAAATTATCTCCGCTTTCAGGGTTAACGGTATTCATCATAGATGCTAACGAAACATTGCTTCATCACATAGGAATAATATTCATTCAAGTAACCAAATCTTTCCCAAGTGATGTGATTTTATCAAATGTTCATCATGCAATCTTGCTGCTACTGGTACTCATTTTAACCACTGCCCACAAAAGCATAATTACAAATGTTGTGATGATTAGATATCATACTAGTCATCCAGCATATCATGCTACATCTTTGAAAATATCTCATACAAATGTTATTTCTGTTCATGCAGTAGTATTGTGAAATGTTGAACTTCCAGGTGCAGATATTATCTCAGCTCATCCAAATACTTTAGATATTTGTTCGTTTTGGTTTGATGATCCAGGATGTCATCACATAACCGAGAACATACTCACTCCAAGAATCAATACTATAGCCATCCCTCAGATTACAAAGACTGGTTGAAATACCAACCCAAAAACCTCTTTGATATCAAATATTTTTTCTTTTCATCATATATCCTTGATTTGTTTGATACCCAATACTTCTCATAAAACAATAATTGGCGAAAAGATAATTCGTAACCACAAGTAAAATATTCTTTTGAGGTTAATAACAAAGAGTGCGATTATTGGTGCAATAAACATCAATAGCATCAGAAGTTTAATAATAGTCCCAGTTGTAAAAGCTTTGACACTTGTTACTTTTTGATTGAGTAAGTCGTATTCTTGAAATCTGTAAATACTTGATCAAATATACAAAAGTGGTCAACTCATATCGTTGAAACGAGCTCGAATTCTATCTATTCTTTGAGCTGGATTATATGTCTCAGCACAATTTTGATCTCATTTATCTAAATTTACACAAATTTTTTCTGGTATAGACACATTGAGATTATCATAATCTATGCTTTTCATAACACTATCATTGATCAAAGATTGTGGAAATGATCAAACTGCAGCGGTTGCAACATTTGCGATGTCTATCATTGTTCCCATCAAAAACCAACTCATATTAATCATTATACTTGCCAAGAGAAATTTTGGCAATTCTTTTTTGATTGAGAATGCATCTTTTGCGAAAAGTGATTTAGCGATTTTGAATACAAGCATAAATCACAATGTGAAATTTGCAAAATTCTTCATATAATTCCACATAGTAAATAATGACTTATCTAATCACAATCAACTTGCATAGATAAAATCATTACTCATTAATTTTCCGGCTAATATAGCTGGTATAGTTCGTCATCGAGAAGCTATCTTAATTAGCATATTAATAACTTCTACTGTAGTATCTCACTCTGCAGCAAAAACTCCATGTGTGGGGAATAGACACATAATAATAAGGAGTAGTATAGCTGTGAGATATGAGTGTTTACGCATGGTTGGAGTTATGATATGCTAATTTCTGGTCGATTTTGTTTTTCTTGTTCTAGAGTTCTAAGACTGATTTTTAATATCTTTTGTGTTTTATTAGTAGGATCATCATCAGTATTAATTACATATGTACGTTCAACATCACTTTGATCTTTAAGTTTGATTGTTGCTGGTATTTTCTCAGAAGCTTTCCCAGTTAATACTTTCTTCTCTATAGCTTTATCTGCAGACATAAGCTTATTAACGCCATCTATGTATTCTTTTATATCTTCATATTTTCCTCCCTTATGTTCTAAGCGACTTTCTACTTTATTTTCACCTTTTTTTACAACATTAATACCTCTATCTATAAATAGTTCTTTGTCGTTTTTCCCTTCAAACATTTTCTTATCTTCTCTTATTTTTTTAACATCTTCTTCAGTTAATTTCTTTTCTTGTTCTGTATTAGTTTTAATAACCTTCTCAAGTTTTTCCTTTGTAGATTCCCGACCATTTGCTTCAACACCATTTCAGTACATATTTCATAAATTAGCCAGATTTACATTTGTCCCGTTTAACCATTTACCTAGTATAGCTTGTCAGTCTGGTTCTGTAAAGAGTTCTTGCGAATTGTGTTTTGTAAATCTACGAGGTGATCATACCTTTTCTGCTAGCATATTAGCAAATGCTGCTGAGTTGTCTGCTTGTCAGAAACTCATATTTTCTGCTGCTTTAAATTTATCATTATTGATATCATTAGCTAATTGTTCTCTTTGTGCAGCAAATGACATAGTAGGTGTATTCATTGTTTTGATTGTTGTTGTCATTGCTTCATTAGCTTTTTTATCTCCTCACATTATATCATTTTTCATTCCTGAAATTTTATTTCAAAGTATTGCTGATCATTCATCTCTACTAGTCTTTAATCTAGTTGAAATATCACCTGGCAAAGCATTCAATGCTCATAAACTTGTCGTAGATCACTTCCCTCATGGTATAGGTATAAAGTTTGCACTCATCATCATATCTTTTCCAAGTGTTTCAATAGTACCAGCAACTTTTGAAGTAAACTCTGATGATTTTAGCGCTGCCATTACTGCGAACCACATCAATCAAATTCCAAAGAGATTCATAATCATCCATGAGAAGTAGTCAAAAATACCAGTTCCAATATCTCTTGATGGCATATCTAAACAAATACTTGTAATTGCTACATCGTAACATTTATATGTTCATTCTGTTCTTTGATAAATTCACATTGCTTCTGCGCTTCCATTTTTTGTGAGTCACTCGCTTAGCGATGAAAGAAATACTATCGATAGAGATATAACAAATGTCACTATTACTGGTAAAAATAATAAATTTATAACTGTTGTAAGATTGAATTTATTTTCTATACCTCCTATTTTCATACCTTCTCAGTTTAGTGCTTTGATTCAAAATCATCATTTTATACTACTGAGTACTATAAACGGTGAAAATGCTATAATTAACCATAAATATCAAACTCTCATGATTAGTATAACTGCTAATATCAACAATGGAATTAGATAGGCGAGTGCTATAATTAATTTAATCAACATTTCCATCCCAAGAGACACTTTAGATTTGGGTACTCAGATATGAATGGTTGATAAGTTGAGGAGTGAAGCATACAGTGAGTAAAATGCTCATTGATATCATTCTGTTTTTTTCGTAAATGATTTGAGTGTCTGACATGTATTATTGGTAGAACATTTTCACGCATTTTGTATTGCTATAAATGAAGCATCATAAATTGGCTTCATCAGAGAATTATCTTTGATGTTTGGAGATGATGCTCATAAATATACAGTTTTACTTATCCCATTTCATCGTGCTATACAGTAGTCTTGTACTATTTTATCCCATCAAATATTTGTTCAAGTAACATTTCATTGTCAATTACTTACTCCAAATGCGTTTTGTCGAGGAGCATCCCATACAATTTTACTATCGTCTATATAACATGGTAAAAAGTATTTTCCTTCTGCAGAAAATTGTGATCCTGGTCGCGTATACAGTATTGCTGCATTGCCTTGTTGTCAAATCGCATCATTGAGTTTTATAGATGTTTTTGATCAAAAAATTGGTTTATCTGCGATCTTCTGATCACCAATCAATTGTAAAGGAAGTCATCAAATTCATACTGTAAGAGCAGTTGATATATCTACCAACGCACCAACAATAAACCAACTCATATTTACTCCAATAGCTCACAGAAGTAATTTTACAATTATATCTTTTGGATTACCTGCTTTCCCTCATTTTAAATCAAAAATATATTTCAATATTGACCATACAAAAATAAAGCCTAGTGCAAAGTTAGCAAAGTTTTTCATAATTTGCCAAAACTTGAAAAGAGCGTCATCTAATCAGAAAATTTCACCATAGACAAGTGAATTATCCATAGCTAATCCAGCGATAAACAATGCTGGCCAAAGGAGCACATAAATTACTTTGAGAAATGATTCTAGGGTAACTGCTAGGTCAGTATCGGTTGGGTTTACTTTAGCTGCAGGAGCTTCCGCTCATGGATCTGGTGGGATAGCATATACTATACTGCTTGTAAATCCTATTGTTGGGATATGAGTCCCATCTTCTTGTGCAGTTGGTTGTATAACTACAGAAAATGGACCAAGCAATGCTCAGAAGAATGTAATAGTACCTAGGATGATTTTTGTATATGTTTTTGTCATGGAGGAGAGTGTTTATGGATTACGAGTTGTCGTATGAGAAAGTGTCTGTCACCCCGCACTTGATGCGGGGTCCATTTTCAATGGACTGGATCCCGGGTCAAGCCCGGGATGACAATAACAAGCCCGGGATGACAATAATAAGCCCGAGATGACAATAATAAGCCCGAGATGACATTTACAACCTGGGATGACATAGAATGACACTGTTCTCAATATACATCCATTATACCTACAAACCCCTTGTAACAAAAAAACACCCTTGTTAGAGGATGTTTAGTTCAGATAATAGCGTGCGATATTTCTCACTTTCCGGTCAATATCTTGACATTAAGTATTTTTTCACTAATTCCTTCCAATCTAAGAGGCTTTCTTTGATATTATATTGGGTGATATCAAGAAGTTCAGTCATATCTTTGTGGTTTGAGGAAACTTGTTTGAGTTGTATATCTCCAAGACTTGCTTTCAATCAAGGATCTATGATATTCTCTATATCCTGTACTGTATCGTTTGAATAAAGGATGAGTGATACTTTTTCTAGGTTATATGATGTTTGATGTACTTGTATGTTTGGTAGTAGTGATATATGCTCTTTTTGTACAGTCGCAATATGGTTTTGGAGCGTATTCACAGTGAGATTTTCTCATCATTCTACAGAAATATATGGATTAATTGCTATTTCATATGCTTCGTAGGTATCTGATTTTGTATCTCGTTTCCATAAGAACTTTGATTGATTACGTTCACCACTTGTTGTGCTTCGTATACTTCCTGCACACAAATAGTTTTCATGGATAAATGCTTTGTGTAAATGTCCAGAAATAATGTTATCAGCATACTTAGTCCATCCTGGATGCAATGAAATATCTTTGTAATCAAATTTTGCCTGTTGCCCAGGGAATGAGATATTGGCAGTATAGTAATGATGTATAAGCGTCATTCCAGGTTTGTAATTTTGGAGGAGGTAGTGGTTGAGTGCACCTGAGAGTTGTTCGTTGTAGTTAGGAGAGTCGAGTAGGTGAGTAGTCTCTGATGTGATTATTTCACGTCATTCTGAGTGTAACGAAGAATCTCATGGCAAACTTGTGTTTTTAGCGATAGCGTCAAACGAGAGTTGATTCTGAGATCCCTCGACAAGCTCGGGATGACTAATACTATTCATATAATTCCCAAGAAATCCTTTATTATACGGCATAAATAATATCTCTTTATCTTCTATAGTATGAATCTCTGGCTCAACTATAAAATGTATCTTATTCAGTCATTTTGTCATTTTGTCATTTTGTCATTCACGAGATTCTTCACGTTGCTCAGAATGACGAATAGAATACTGTTTACTAAGCATATCTAGTGCTTTCTTCCCTTCATGATACACAAAATGTTGATTTAACCAGTCATGATTCCCAGTTAATATATATACATTCTTTCAACCTTCTCGAAGCTCTAAAAAGAAATCAAACAGCTCTCCCAATGCCTGTCTATCATAACTAAACATATACATATAATCTCAGAGAAATATGATATTCTTTTCATCAGAAAATTTCGCAACAAATGATTTCATATTGTCGAGTATGGCGTTTATGTGTCTAGCGTTAGCGTGGATATCTCAGATGAGGAGCATGATCTCAGTAATTAGTGAATAGTAATTAGTGAATAGTATAGAGAAAATGACTTAAATATGAAATTGAAAAATATGTTTATATGTTTTATCCAGTTCTGACATGTTTTACTGGTTGAGTTATTAATTTTTCTATAATTTCTTCTACTTTCTTTTTAATTTCATCTGGATGGGAAATAGGTCAGAAATGTACTTTTGTATGTTGGTTTTCTTCACTTTCTATCGTTATATATCCATTGTTTACAACACTTTGTCGTATCCCATTTTTATCTATATATATACCAGATATTTCTTGTACAAATATACTCTTAACATTTCTGTGAAATAGACCTAGTTGATTATAAATATCAACTTTTTCTGGTGTTATAATTATAAAGACTAATCTATGATGCACATAACTATTATATCATATAATGAGTAATATTATTACCATACATACCGTCATTCAAACTGCAATCCAATGATCAATAGTCTCATTTATAAAAGTTATACCTACATATACCATAAGTATTCGTGCAATTACTACAATTATTGCTGGTGTTATAAACCTTACAATAAAATAAATCCTACTTTTTGTTAACAACAAAACTTTATCCACACCATATTTTTTTTGTGCTTCGGCAAGTTCATGATATTTATGACTACTATCGAATGAAGAGAAAATTTTCATAGTTGAATTATACGAAAATAGGATGGTTTGCAAGAGGAAAAATGCTAATCTATAATATCAAAATCTATTTTATATTTAATTAATAAATTTACTATTGTCTCTACATGTACGCCGATACCCACATTAATAAATTGATTTTCTTCTACCTTTTTTCAGTCTATCTCTATAACTCAAGTAAATCATAAGGGTAGCGTACAGTTCTTAGATTGAATAGCATATATATTTCAATCCTTATCAAAAATAGGTCCTCAACTTTGTCCCTTAAGTCAAGGTGATGATGTTTCTAAGTAAAGAATCTTTTCTCCATCTTGAGCATTTCAACTGTTAATATCTCTAGTGTATATTCCTTCAATAGGGAATCTTGGTATTGGGAGAGCATTTTCTCACAGTACAAATCATTTTCATTCTTCATAGCTTACTTCTATTTTATGAAGAGGGAATCATAATTTACATAAACTTATTCACTTCTTTATATTTTTTGGATTTTTAAATACAGGAAAGGTTGTAATATTTGGTATAAATTTTGAGTCTATTTTTATAAATGCAATATCGTTATCCCAATGTATGTAAGATTGTTCTATAGGTATAACTCACAATGTGTTAAATGATATTACAAAATCTTTAACTCGTTTTGGATTTTGCTTTATCTTTTCTTTTATCTGTTGTGTTTCATATTCATTAATTTCTTTCTTATGATTTTGAAAAATACTCATTACTGCGAGATTGTGTGCGGCAGTTATAAGCCATCAATCTTTATTTAGTACTATGAAAGTTCATAATCAACCTTCTACGGTATTATCATAAAATCTGATGGTAGTAATGATGGGTAAAGTGAATTTACTTGCTAACTCGTAAGCTTTTACAAACATGTATTTAATAATACTAAAATAAAAACCATCGGGCATAGCCGATGGTCTCTAGTATTTTTTATATCTATAAACTTTCAACTATGAACTAGTTATTCACGAGATCCTTCGCGTTGCTCAGGATGACGATTAGTGACTTACTGGCATCCTTCGCACATCACCTTCTCAAATGGATCAACTGGGCATGAATCACCATACAGTGTCCCAGCTTTCAATTTTTCTACGTATTCATCTCATTTTTCAGCTCTCATTTGTTGTTCTACGAGTACTTTTTGATCTTCACTTAAGTTCTTAGCATCAAATGATCTATAGCTAGGAGTTTCAGATACTGGGGCAGTAATTCATCCTCAGAATCCAAATCCTCTCACAGCAGGTGATGATACTTCAGTTTCAACAGAAGTTGAAACACTGGCAACGGCAGCTGATCAAGCTGAGAATCAAAGTCTTGTACCTCTTTTATTCACGTTTTCACTATATTTTTCCCCTGCAATATTCTTTTCAATGAAGCAGTAGTATGTAGATTTCAAACCTTTCTTCCATGCATACATATAGATATCGAAAAGATTATTTCTTTCGTGTTCTTGTACGTATAAGTTACGAGAAATAGCTTGATCTACATATTTTTGCCATGCCGCCGCTACATCAACTTGTGATGAAGGAGAACATTCGTACACAGTTTTGAATACTTGTTTGTTAATAGCTCCATCAATACCTTCGATATGTTGTACTGATCCTTGATTAGCTAAGATTTGTTGTCTAATTTCTTCAGTCCAAAGTCATTTTGCTTTCAATTTTTCTACAAGAGCTCTTACGATAATAGTGAATTTTCCTGATACAGTTTCTCTGGCGTATACATTTGAGAAGTATGTTTCAACTCCACTTGATGTACCAGCAATATTTGAAATTGTAGCAGTAGGAGCGATAGCCATCAACAAGATATTTCTTCTTGGTGCATATGGATAGTTTTCAGTAGAGTAGTCAGCAAATGTTCCTCTTTCTGCAGCAAGTTCAACTGATGTTTCATATGCTGATTCATACATAGTTTTAGCAAGAGCATCAGACATTTTGAGTGCATCTGTACTTTCATATGGTATATCGAGTTTCAAGAATAGTTCTCCAAGCCCCATAATACCTAGTCCCAAAGGTCTAAGATCAAAACTTCCTTTTTTTGATGGTTCTGATACATAAAAATTCAGATCTATAACATTATCGAGTGCGCGAATTGCTATTTGTGTTGTTTCTTTAAGATCTTTCCAGTTAATAGCTTCTATTTTTTGATCAAGTGTCATATCTTCGCTCATTTTATCTTTTACGATGAAACGAGAAAGGTTAATAGATGCGAGCGTACATGTAGCAGTACTATCAGGACGGTTAGCGATACTGATTTCAGTACACATATTTGTCGAGTGAATAGGAGCATAGTTTGGAGCTTGATTTTTTTCGTTGTGTCTATCTTTGAAGTTAATCCAGTAGTTACCAGTTTTTGCAGCACGAATCAACATTTCTCTATATAATTCTTGTGCTTTCATTTTCTTGAATCTCTTTACTTGTCCAGCTTCAGCTTTTTCGATAGCAAGTTCATATTCTTTCACAAATGTTGGTCCCCATGTTTCAGCAAGTGCTGGGAATTGATGTGGATCAAACAAATACCAATCCATATCCATTTCAACTCTACGCATAAATTCATCTGGAATCCACAGAGCACAGTTTAACTTACGAGCTCTTGAAGCTTCATTTCCATTTGTTTCCTTCAAGTCTAAATAATCTTCGATTTCTAAATGCCAAGGTTCCATATATACTACAATATTTGATGCTCTTTTCCCACCAATTGCAACTGATGCAATAGTAGTATCATATATTTTGATGAAAGGAATTGGTCCTGATGAAGATGAGTTAATTGATTTCACATTTGATCAATTAGCTCTAAGTTTTGTGACAGACATAGCAGTACCTCATGCATGTTTCGCATAGAAAGCCATTTCTTTTGCCTTGTCCATAATTGAATCTAAACTATCGTCAACCACACCGATGAAACAACTAATTAACTGTGGTGCTTTTGTTCCAGAGTTAAAAAGTGTTGGAGTAGAGTGAAGATATTTCAAAGACGCAAGTTTATTGTATACTTTGAGTGCGAATTCTTCTTTATTTGATTCATTGAGAGCAAGCCCCATAGCGATACGCATCCACATCCATTGTGGCTTTTCGAGTGTATTCTTGTCATAATCTTTGATCAAATATCTATGGTGCATAGTTGATAGCCCAAAGTAATTGAGAAAATTATCGTTATCATAATTCATTTCTAACTCTAATAGTCCTAGATTCATTTCTTTCATTCTAGGGTCAAGAAGTCCGTAATCAACTGCAAATGTAATATATTCAGCAAAACTAGAAAATCTTTTATTCACAGTTTCACTGATAATTTTCACGTATTGTTTTGTAGCAATCGCATCGTACAATGGATCTTCAGCAATAAGTGGTTCAATAGCCTTCAACAAAAGGTTATCTATTTCTTCCGTCTTGATTGATTCTGGAAGTTTCGTCTCAAAATTTTTGATAATCTTGAACATCGCAACGAATGGATCGTTGAGCCCAGGTATATTATTGAGAACGCTAGAGATGGCTTCAATGATTTTCTCAGTTTGAAAGCCTTCCACTTTTCCATCACGGTGGATTACGGTAGTTGCCATTAAAAATTCATAATTTATTGATATAAAATTTGCAGCGATATGAGATGAGAGTTCACATTACATACAACTCGGATGCGTTGTGGAGACAATGATATGAGACCGGTCGTTGGAGATACTATTCATTATTTTATATTATATATATCGACCGGTCTCTTGTCCCCTACAAAAATCCTCGTTGTATTGTAATAGTTCTCTCTCACATTAATGATCTCATATCTCGCATTACCTTAGTTGCGAATTGTTTAATTTGGAGTAGATTCAATCACATTAGAAATTTGTGTATTGGTTTGGAGTTACTTCAAAGAAGTTTTGTAATGTTTTTAAATCTTGTTTTTGAAGGAATTTCAATGGATTTGCTGGTACTGAGTAGTGAGGAGGAAAGCCAAGTTCTTCCAATCTACGATCAGTAATATATTTGATATAATCAACCATTTCTTGATATGTAACACCAAATGTGATACCATCATCCAATAAACTTCTGATGAATTTAATTTCAACTTCAGTCGCATCAACAATAGTTTTTTGAATATGTTCTACGAATGCTGGGTCTTGTACAAGTTCTGGTGTTTCTTCAATCATTGTAAGAATCATTTCTACTCCCATCTTGAGGTGGAAAGACTCATCAATAAGTACTAAATCCATACCATTACATACATTTCTCATTTTCCCTGTTTCACGCATAGCGAAGTACAAAGCAAATGCAGAATAGAAGAATATCCCTTCTTGTACGATATTGTTCACCAAAATAGCATTGAGAATTTGTTTCTTACCTTCAAGAGTATCAGGGTTTACACCACCATTTGAGATACTGATTGCATTTGCAGCTTTTGCTACTATATCTTGTTTTTCTTTCATAACTGGATGTGTAGATGATCTATTATATACAGCATCACGATCCATATTGAAAGAATTGAGAATCATTTCGAAGAAGTCAGAGTGAATATCTTCCATAAACATTTGAACTGTCATAGCCATTTTAGCACGAGGGTCCATGATATATGGGTAGAATGATTCACCAAGAACATTTTGAACAAGAAGTTCTGATGTTACAAAGTATCAGATTAATTCTTGGAATAAAAATCTTTCTTTATCGCTCATTGCTTTGTAGTCAACGAGGTCTAATCCTACATTAATTTCTTCTGGAAACCAGATTGCTTGTTTTTGCTTCTTGTACAGATCAGTAAAGGCAGTAATACGCCCATCTAATCTGATACCATCAGTCACTTGTTTTTTCCCTATTAAAGGCATGGTTTTATAAACATAAGGAGTTAAAACGATTTTGAGCCCAAACACTACATATAGTATGTCAAATCTTTGTGGAAAACTATATGTAGTAATATTGCGATGGCACACATATAGGAGTTAGAAAAAAAAATGCAAGGGAAAAATCGAGATTTTTTATCTTTTTTTTGACGCTTTGAGAAAATGGGGTAGGGATGCGTGGACAATAAAAAAAACTATATATAATTTCATAGATAAATAGAAGATTTGTAAAAAAATCTGTACATATATATGTCAAATCTTTTATCTTTCAAACTTTTTTCAGAACTTTATTCATCGAATCTCAAAAATATATGTAATTGAGGCGATTCAAAATAATAAAATAATAGTAATAATACTTCACCAAATAATATTGAAATCATAATGATGAATAATTGCTGAGGCGCCAAAAATAATTGGTAAGTTTAACAGATAGAGTGAATAACTTATTTTTCATATATATGCTAGTATTTTATTGTTGAGAATAGCATAGATTCATCATCATTGCATCATCAACCATACAAGCATCCCAAACAATAGTACTCGTACAAGATGGTTGATATATATCCCTGTTGTGTTTAGATAGATGATATACGCGAATACTCATAGATGTATGATTGATAGTGGAATAAGTATTTTATTATTGAGAGGTTTATTATACCATCTACGATGTAACTGGAATAGTATAAATCCCATTATGAAGTCCGGTAGATGGTAGAGTGGGAAGTGATACACGTATAACCACCATTCAAAAATCTTTTGTGTATATGGTTCTAATGAATGAGAAAATGCAACAATATCCCATATTCTAAAAATTACTACGCTAGCTCCAAAGAGGATTAGAGTATTTCTCCATCATTTTTTCATATAGATAAAAAGCAGCGGAAAGAGTAGATAGAAAATGAGTTCATTAAACAGTGACCATTCACCAATATGAAATGTATTCATAGTGTCTGGAGAAAATCCAAAAACAAAGAGTACATGAGAAATATAGTTTATTCGACCTGGTACATATTCATATATTGAACTAAATATGTGTAGTTTAAAAGACAATATATACAGCAGCGTAATAACAACAAAAAACAGAGGATAGATACGAAAAAATCTTCTGATATAAAAATTCCTCCATGTATTTTTCCTTTGTATCTTCGTACTTTGACTCAGAGCTAGAGTATATGCACTAATAATAAAAAACAACGATACGCCAATAAGTAAAGACTCAGTAAATTTTGGCATTGGTAATCACAAATATTGTAGATGGTATATTAAAACCATTACTATTGCTAATCCACGTAAACTATCTAAGAAAGTATATTTCGTAGTATTCATGTATATTGTGGCTGGGATCAAAAATGAACCTCTATGATAGTGTTTTAGCAGAGTATTACAAGTTGCGACCTGTAATTAAAAAAAACTCTCCTTTGGGGAGAGTTTTATATTAGCAAGCGATATTATTGTACGATACCTTTTGCTTCATTTGAAATATCTTCAAATTGTTTAGCGATGATACGAGCATGAAAGAGCAGAGTTTTTTGAATTTCTTCTTCTTTTTCTGGAGTTAGGAATTGAAAAAATGTTTTCAGATAGAATCAAATATATAATCATAGCACTTTATTCTGTTCCTCAGGAGTAGTCGCTTGATTGAATAATCTTGTTCATGTATATATTATTCTTAGGAGCTTCTCTTCAACCTCAGGCATGTCTTTGTATGTACTATTGGCAATGGTATCTACAATAATTTGAGAGAGTTTATATTGTCCAGCTGTGAGGTTTCCACTCATGATACTATGTATACTATGATAGAGTGGAGTAGATAAATAAGACACATCAGTCATAATAGCTGCAACATCTGAAATAAACTCACCACCATTTCTAATTGAATAATCTACATCGTTTCATGATATATTCATTTGTCCTAATATACCTCATTGACTAACTGAAAACATCCCATATTTCTTGTAGAGATATGCATGTACTGTTTCGTTATTTACTACAGCAGCTGTATATTGTGCTGGTGATGTATGTCATAGAAGAGAATTAGTTTTGATACTACTTTGCATTGCTGAAGTGTTAATAATCACCGTATTTCCTACAACAGTTCATTCTATGAGAGCTTTTGGTTCATTAATATATGCTGTTTGTACTATTGGCATATCAAATGACTCTCCAAATATTGCTTTAAAGACATTTTCATCTACGAATATATTTTTAGTGCTATCGAGCGAAAGAATTTCGTATGTTGATGGCTCAATAAAAACTCATGATTGTAACAATGTTTGATTAATCAATTCTATTAATGCTTCAGCTACACGAGAATCTCATAACTTTGGTTCAATCTTTTTCAATTCCTCTTCTCATAGTAAAAGTTTTCCTACTATAGTATAAATTTCAGGTGAACCTATTTGTGATTGTGACATCATGGTATTATATACTTGTAGTTTGTTAATATCCGATAGCTCTATATATCAAAACTGTCCTAGCAATGGAGTAACCTCTTGTTTGGCCCCAGGATCATTTTGTATAGTTTCTAGCATCGTGTTTTTGTATGTGATTCATAGATCCTGCTTTTTTGTATTATCACATCATGCAGTTGCTAGTAATCCTCATAGTGCTATTGTTTGGAATATTTTTTTCATATGTGTTGAATTGAGTCATTAAAGTAATATGTATTATATATAATTAATATCATATGTCAATATATGTTATTCGCTATATGCATCAAATCTTCATTGGTTATGCATATCTACACCTATATTATATCATTGTTTTTTATAGTCTTGCAGAAACCATTCAACAAGTTCATTTGATAGCGTTCAGTAATTTCATGATGACTGATTTGCTTGTACATTTTTGGTATCATGATCTATAGCTATTCGACCACCTCATATGACGTTAATTTTCATATCCTTGATGGCTTCTGCAAAGAGAGGATCTATTGATGAACTTTTATGTCTTTCAGTCAATCATGCAGCAATATGTGCATGCATTTCTTGCGGAGTGGCAAGCATAATTAGATGAGGTTTCTCAGTATTTTCACCATCTCGTCTCGTATTTACTCCTGCAATAATAAATTTGTAATTACCATTTTGTGTTGGTAATTCGATTTTTTTTGTAAGTGGTAAATATTCCATAGTACTATACATAAAAAACGATACTTGTACGAGATCCACAAGTGGGCGAGCTGCATTGAAAAATCAGTTACGCTT
>JAYTKZ010000137.1:0-4365 GCA_043729885.1 bacterium | reverse complement strand
GATTTTTCAGTGCTTCATCAAAGTATCAGTATACAAACTGAGGAGGAAGTATGAGTAGTATCATTGGAGAAGTGTGAGTGACTCAGTGAGAGAGTCTTTTTGTGGAGACATGGTATTGAGATTATAGATAATATTTGTCATTCTGAGGCAAAGCCGAAGAATCCAGAGATAGCTTATATTATATTTATAATCCTCTGGATCCTTCGCTACGCTCAGGATGACAGTTGTTACATACTGATTCTATAACTATGCTTTTTAATTATATCCATAATATGATTTGCATATGTATCGTCAATAGCACGAGCAAGGTAGTAAAGTTTATTAATACTAGTATGGTATTTACCTTTTCTCAGTAGCATTGTAACCTCATCCCAATCTATCTGTTTTCGATATTTACGAAGTATTTTTTTCCCTAACTCATTTGTTGTCGCATTACTATCTGTATTCGCGTAAAACGTTTCCAGAAGCGATATAGTGAGCGATGTAGTGTAAAATAATTTTTTGCGAATCATGACTTTTTTAGCTGTATTTCTTAGTATTGGGAAAAGTGATTGTCATCAACTATTCATTTTTTTGATTGCAGTAATTTTATCACGAATAATAACTTCTTGGCACTGTTTATTTGGTGAAAGTATTGATATCATATCTGGAATTTCATAGTTCTGTAATAGTAGTTGTAGAGCCGTTATTCATGTAATTAATCATTTTCATTGAATATAATCTTTGATGTGATTGTGGAGGATAGTCCAATATCGTTTTTGTATAATATCATCAATTTCTTCTCACGAATGAGGGATGTAATATAAGTCTTTCTTGAGAATAATGAGATATCATTTCATATTTGCTTGATGTACAAGCTTATATCACTTGGTACGAGTATATGTTTCTCACATGATATGCGAGATTATCTTTTCTATATCCTTGGAATAGAATATTTTTCATTTCTTTTTCAATATCTTTTCAACAAATATGTTGAAAGTTCATCTTGATAACTTTGTAGTATTCACCATATATAATTAGATAAAAATAAATTATATGTATCCTCAATAAATAATAATGATTTGTATAGTAAAATAATAACAATTTGTCACTAGGAATGCAAGTCAAAAAACATATATCTTCATCACCGCAAAAGAAATAATTATTAAATATATATTTTTACTTCCTGATAGACTGTACAATGCAACAACCAGCACTCTTCGACTCGTCGATCTGTACAACACATACAGTATCAGGGAATAATATCACAGCCGTCTTTCATGATACAGTAGATGGTGCATATGATGTAATACTATCTGTAAGCTCACATAAATTCTTGCTTCACATCAAACCAGGACGAAACGAAATAGAGGAGTTTGAAGTAAAAGCAATGAGATGATATATAGATTACAACATTTCTGTAATGCACACATTGAAAAAAATTATGAAACATATCTGCTATGGTAATTAATCCCTAGTCCCCAATCCCTAGTCCCTTCATGAGTAATTATATTACATTGATATGGATGAGGTATGTATTTACTTATTGTATGTAATTCAAAATGTCACATATCGATATCCTTTGACCAGAACAATTCACAGCTGAAACTACAAATTTCGATGGAGTAGTAATGGTAGACTTTTGGGCTGAATGGTGTGGACCTTGCCGTATGCTTTGACCAGTACTTCACCAACTAACTGAGGAATATGCAGGTAAAGTAAAACTACTTAAAATAGATGTTGATGCTTCAGAAAATCAACCACTAGCAGTTAAATTCGCTATTTCTAGTATCCCAAGAGTTATCTTCTTTGTATGAGGAAACCAAGTAGATGATTTCGTGGGTGTACAATGACCAGATGCAGTGAAAGAGTTTATAGAAAAACATATGCCAAAATGAGAAGCAAAAGTAACTGAAATACCTGCTTCTGATGAATTAGTTGCATAATATTGTATTATATAATGCATTAAGAAAAGAGAGATGCATTGTCTCTCTTTTTAAATTTTGTCTTAGTTTTTTCTTTGATTTTCCAAACTAATATAGTATATATGCATTATATTGTATTTATTAAATACATAAAATATCATTCATGACTACATTTGTTGATTTTTTTGCTTGAGTAGGTTGAATAAAGATATGATTTGAACAAGCTTGATTCAAATGTATTTTTTCTAATGATTTTGATAAATATTGTAAGCATACATTTGATGAAAACTTTCCAGTTAAAATGACATTATGAGATATTACAAATCTTAACATCAAGGATATTCCAGATTTCGATATATTTACTTGATGATTCCCATGTCAACCATTTTCTATAGCATGATATAGACATTGATTCAATGATGGTAAAGGGCGTGGGAATTTATTTTTTGATGTATTAAGGATATTAAAAGCCAAAAAACCCAAAGCTATACTTTTAGAAAATGTTAAAAATCTTAAAACACATGATAAATGAAATACACTGAACGTGATTCTAAAAGAGCTTAAAAACTTGTGATATCATGTTACGTATAGTGTTTTAAATACAATGGAGTATGGTAATATACCACAAAATAGAGAAAGAATATATATAGTATGATTTTTATCAAAAGATGCTCTTCATAATTTTTCATTCCCAAATAAATTGCCTTTAAAAACTACAATTCATGATTTTTTAGAAAAAAAGATAGATGATAAATATTACTATAATAATAAGCCATTATTTTGACAATTAGTAGATTCTGTTACTAATAAAAATACCATCTATCAATGGAGAAGAAAGTATGTTAGAGAAAACAAAAATAAAGTTTGCCCAACTCTTACTGCAAATATGGGAATGTGATGACATAATGTGCCAATTATTCTTGATAAGAAATGAATTAGAAAACTGACTCCTAGAGAATGTGCTAATTTCCAATGATTTCCTCAAAACTATATATTGCCTGCAATAGCTGACTCTCAATTATACAAACAATTTGGAAATTCTGTTTCAGTTCCAGTTATAAAAAGAGTAGCTGAAAATATGAAAAAAGCTTTAAATTTATAGATTTTCAATATGTTTTTTTGAAAACAAACTATAGAAAGCCAAAAAATATACGAAGATTATCTCAAAATTGTCTGATCATTATCATACCTTTTTTCTGAGTCTAAAACGCCATATTTATACTATCGTATTGCTGAAAAAATATTTTGTAGATCTTTTCATGCTTCAGATTTATCAAGATGAGATTTATCTGCGGATGCTATGAAAGATAATGTTGGTATTGGATTAAAAACATTTTTAGCGTGAAATAATAAAACTTATCAAAAAGTTGCTGAATTTAATAGTGATAGATCACAATATGATACACTTCCTCCTGAAGTACTTATAAAAAAAATATCTATGCTGAGGAATGAAAGAATAGATTTTACAATGAGTGTTTATTGAATAGATAGTATGATATATCATTGTGTCGTGAGAGATGAATGAGTATATTCTCTTTATGAAGAATCAATGGATAAAATAGCTATAGATAAAATTAGACATGTCAAAAAGAATAAATGATCTATTACTTTTACTGATACAATTCATGAATACTCATTTTTAATTTCAAAAAGCACATTAACAAAGAGATTTCTCACAACTTCAGATCCTCTATGTAGATTTAAAGTTACGATGATTGATGACCCACTGGAAGCTTTAAAACCAATATTATTATTAGAAAAATCTCATCAAGATAGTCCTCCTTATATGTGAACTATATATTTACCATTATACTGAAAAGATAGAGTAGTCTATGAAAAAAGTGGACTCAATCAATGGAATGCATGATGAAGAAAAAGAGATATGAGTGAAGTATATATACCTATTCCTATGGAAATTCATCATAATTTTGCTTGATTTTTCCCTAACAGAGATACGCCATTTGTTTTACAATTACCGAATGGTAATACAATGAAAGCCAAAATATGTCAAGATTGATGAAAAGCCTTGATGTCATATTCTAATAAAGAACTTTGACAGTGGTTGTTAAGAGATGTTTTGCACTTGAGAGAGTGAGAACTTTTGACATCTGAAAAATTAGATATTCTTTGAGTTGATTCAGTTAGAATAGATAAGATTGATGATGAGCATTTTACAATCAACTTTTCTAAAGTATGAAGTTATGAAATCTTCAAGGATAATAATTTTAGTTAAACAAGTATATTTTTTCTTACTACCTATACCTGCTATTCACTATCTCAAATACCCATTCACGAAATCACTCCATGGCATAGCTTTTTTCCCTTCTGGTTTAATGAAAATAGATGAGACAGCCGGGTTTAACTGGACTCATTCACCTATAATTGGTGCGTCAGCATGATTATGAAATATATCTTCGTCACATATAAGGTCTTCTATCACAAGTGTTTTCTCTGCTATTTT
>JAYTKZ010000136.1:0-4838 GCA_043729885.1 bacterium | reverse complement strand
AAGATTGGATCACGTCGTATATTTTTTACAGATAATGTATCTCCATCATTTGTAATTACTGTATATTCAACAGTAGTATCATCTACTACATGTTTATTTGTAATAATATATCAGTCTTTTGAGATAATAATTCAACTTGCTCATCATGTCTTAATCTTTTGAGACTTCACTTTAGTAATAACTGTTTTCCCAGTACTAGCCCCATAAAAAAGTGCGTCGTTCATATAATATGAAAGATCTTTTGAAGTAATAATACTTACGACTGATGGAGATCATAGAGTAATTGCTGCAGTTACATCTGATTCGATATTATTGATCTTTTTAAATTCTTCAATTTTCTCCTGTACTACTTTTGTAGATGAGTCTTTTATAATTTGTCCAGAATATGATTGTCAGAATGGAAGATCAAAAAATGTAATAGCCTGTAATGTTACAAGCGACATAATGATTGAGATTCCGATAGTAGTGAGGATGTTTTTCATGATGAAGGGTAAGAAAGGTAAGAAGGATAAGTAGGGTAAAGTTTTATCTACTTATCTATTACTATAGCAACTCATATTGATTGTAATTTCTTTACAATATTGTCATATCATCTGAGAATTAAACTTTCACTGTGAATTGTTGTTTTTCCTTGTGCTATAATTCCAGCGACAAGAAGTGCTCCACCACCTCTAATATCAGTACTAGTTACATGGTTTCATTTCAAGGGGGTAGGTCATATAATTACAGCTTGGTGTGGATTGAGAATCTCGCATCTTGCACCCATATTTTCTAACTCTGCAAGGTAAGAAAATCTACCTTCAAAAAGTCTTTCAAATATTTTACTAAATCATTTCGATTGTGTAAGAACTACTGCCATTACTGATTGGAGGTCAGTTGGAAATCATGGGTATATCATAGTTTTAATATTTGTTGCTTCATATTTTCCTAAGTTTTTAGCTGTTACACGGAATGTATTTTGATTCATAACTTGATAGTCAATTCCAACCGAATCAGCAAAACTAAATGTAGAGTATAATTCTTCTACATTACAACCTGTAACAGTGATATCACTGCCAGGAGATAATGCTCCAATTGCAAGGTATAAACCTGCTTCTAGCATATCTCAGAGTATTTTGTATGTTCCAGTCTTGTTTGTTAACTTTTGTGGTTTTACAACAATTCTATGATCATGTAGGAGTGTAATATCAGCTCCGCGTTCTTGAAGGTACTTGATTAGATCTATAACATGTGGTTCAATTGCAGCATTGTGAATAGTATATGATTTCCCTTTTCCCCCTGGAAGAAATGCTAAGTATGTAAGTACTGCTTCTGAAGTTGTAACACTAAATTCTTGTTGAATAATATCTTTTTTTGGAGCTGATTTTACTTCATATATTTTATTGTTTCCTGCAAATGTGACTTTGATACCACATTGAGAAAGTGCGTCATCAAATGCATCAAGTGGTCTTTTTCATAGGTTACAACCTCATGTTCCAATGAATTTTACTTTCCCATATTCGAGAAGTCAGTAAGGAATCATCAAAATAGATACTCTAATTTTGAGACATTTTTCTGATGTTAAATCAAAATATTTTTTCCCTTTTGAATTTTTGATTGCTTCATCTCATACAAGTATTAGATTGTGTACATCCAAAATATCTGGTACATTATCGAGTTTTACTTTATTATTTGTGAGGTAATTTGCAGCAATTATCGGAAGTGCTCAGTTTTTGCTTCCTGCTACTGTAATTGTTCCTTTGAGTTTCTTTGATTGAGATATGATAAACATAGAGTAATTAAGAATTAAGAACTAAGAATTAAGAATGTGTCATTGCGAAGGAGTGTAACGACTGTGGCAATCTCTATATGGATTGCTTCGCTATGCTCGCAATGACAAGTATTTTACTCATCATCTTCATCGTCACCACCACTTGTATCTACCTTTGTACCTAGTAATCTCGCCTGCTGATCAATTACTAACGCGTTTATAATATCATCAAATTCTCACATCATAACACCTGGGATATTTCCTCGTGATTGTTTGATTCTATGATCTGTAATACGATCTTGAGGGTAGTTATATGTTCTAATTTTTTCTGAACGTTCTCCAGTTCCAATTTGTTCTCATCTTGCAGCACGTTCTGTAGCAGTAGCTTTGTCTTGCTCTATTTGATAGATTCTAGATTTTAATACTGACCATGCTTTTTCTTTGTTTTGCATTTGTGATTTACTATCTCAGATTGTTACAATTAATCCTGTCGGTAAATGATGCAAACGAACTCAAGTTTGATTCTTATTCGCATTTTGTCCACCAGATGATGATGCAGCATAAGTATCCATTTGTACATCATTTGGGTTAACTGATACATCAACGTCTTCTGCTTCTGGCATGATTGCTACAGTAATTGTAGATGTATGTACACGTCATTGAGATTCAGTTGCAGGAATTCTTTGTACACGATGTACACCAGACTCAAACTTCATTTTAGAATATACACTATTTCAGGCCATTTTTACCATAACAAATTTAACTCATCATATATCTGAGTATTGATTTTCAATAATTTCAGTTTTTCGTCATTGTTTTTGTGCATAGAGCATATATCATTTGAGTAGTTCAGCTGCGAATAATCCAGCTTCATCTCATCCTGCTGCAGGTCTAATTTCCAAGAAAATATCTTTGTCGTCATTTGGATCTTTTGGCAAGAGTGCAACTTTAATCTTTTCTTCAATTTCTGGCATTTCATCGATTGATTGATTCAATTGTTCTTGTGCTAATGCTACCATATCTGCGTCTGTTTCATTTGCTAATAATGCCTCTGCTTCTTTCTTTTGTGAATCTAACTTTTTATAGATTTGAAAAAGTTGATATGATTCTTCTAGATTCATAAGTTGTTTATTAATATCCCTTGATTGTTTTTGATCCGTTGCAATAGCGGGATCATACATCTTTTGCTGTAAATTGAGATATGTTTTCTCAATGGATTGTAATTTATCAAACATGGTAAGAAAATTAAGAATTAAGAGTTAAGAATTAAGAGACAGGAAAGTATCCCATCATCGTAAAAGAGAGAAAAACGCTAGTAGAATACTTGACTCAAGAGTACAAATAGAAAAGATAACAATGTATGTGATACTGTTGATATTATATTTCAGATAATATTTTTACCTGGTCATAAAATAATTACCAAGAAAACAATCTGGAGAATTTGTCCATTTTTCTCCATCCAATGACCAATACTTGGAGAAAGTACTTTAATCATCCTATATCAGTCGAGTGGGTATATTGGCAAGAGATTAAATACTGCTAATCCGATGTTAATAGTCGTAAACATAAGCCAAAATACTAATACAAGATCTCCAGACTGGAGTACGTCATACGCAGATGGTAGTCATGTAACTTTCCCATAGATCATCATAATTAATCATCCTGCAACTGCTAATATAATATTAGTTAATGGTCATGCCATCGCTACCAGAAAGTCTCATTTAACAGGGTCGCGGAAGTATGACGGGTTTGTCATTACCGGTTTTCACCAACCAAATCAGATAATGAAAATCATCAAAAATCCAATAGGATCAATATGAGCTAGAGGATTTGGTGTTAGTCTCCCTTGCAAGCGAGGAGTAGGATCACCTAGGCGATCTGCCATCCACGCATGTGCGTATTCATGCAAACTTAGAGAGATAACTATGATGATTGCTATGAAAATAATTGTTTGGATATCCATACTGTAAGGATAAGAAGAGTAAAAGGTTAAAAAGGATAAATTTCTAATCTTATTATCCTTCTTAACATTCTTAACCTTCTGCGCTATTTAATTTCAATTGAGTATCCTGTTAGTTGACTTGCAAGTTTAATATTAGACCCTCACTTACCAAATGCAAGTGGCTTTTGTTCTTCAGGAAGAGTAACAATAGCGCGTTTTCATTTGAGTTCTATACTTTCGATTCTTGCTGGTTTCAATGAATCTGCAATAAGTTTAATATCATCATCTTCATTAAATTCTACGAAATCAATTTTTTCACCATCAAGAAGAGTAAGAATTGTATTAATTCTATCAGCTCTTTGTCCTACAAATACTCCAACTGGATCAATCTTTTCATCAATTGCTGATACAAGAAGTTTACTTCTTTTACCAGGTATTCTTACTATTTTTCTAATAGCTACTTTGTCTTCTTCTAATTCAGGAACAATCTTTCTAAGGATTGCTTCGATGAAGTCATTTGAAGATTGTGTGATAGTCAATGTAATACCACCAAGTCATTTTGAAATTTCTCTCAATAGTACAAATATTTCTTCCCCAGAGTTATATACTCTTCCAGGAATTTGTCACTCAGGTCAGAGTACTACAGTTGTACCTTCAATATCTAAGACAATACTATCACCATTAACTCTCAGCACTTTTGCTCTCAAAAGTTCTCACTGCTTATTTTGAAATTTTTCATAGAATCTTTCTCTTTCGATATTTTTCAAGTTTTGCTTAATAGTTTGCGCAGCAGCTTGGATTGCAATTCTCGAGAATTCTAATGTTTCTGGAGTGATATCCATCAATACTAATTCTCCAGATTTAATATCTTTTCTAATTTTTTGTGCTTCTGCTAAGAGCATTTGTACTCCTGAATCTTCAACAATTTCAACTACTTCATATTCTCTAAATACACGAATCATACCGTTTTTTTCGATATTTACTTGTAGTTGAACTTTTTTCTCGTTTGGAAGATAATCTTTTTTGAATGCAGATCTAATACCAAGTTTTACAATTTCCATTACTTGATATGGATCAAATTTGTAATCTTCGATCAATTGCATAATCGATGCTTGAATTGTCTTTCCATCTAATTGCATGTGAAGA
>JAYTKZ010000135.1:0-5160 GCA_043729885.1 bacterium | reverse complement strand
GCAATCATCACATGTTGAATATCACCAGCTTTATATAGTGATGATCAGCTTTTAGCTTTATGGAAAAGTAAATCTCATCTTTTTACAGATTTTAGGTCTGTTATTTGATCAACCTGGTTTTTATATAAATATTCGGCTGTAGGACGAGGAAAGTTAGCATCACCAGTAATCCCCATATCTTTCCATGCTGCATAAATGAGTCATGAACAATCGATTTTACCATTTTCTCAATTTCATCCACGATCATATTCATATCATTTATATTTCTCTGCTTTTGCAATAAAATCTTCTACTATTTGTTCTTGAGTGTTTTTATTTTCAATAGTGGTTGGCGTTATAGTTGAATTTTCTATTGTTCAAGTTGAATTTTTCACTATTGCCTGTCATGGAATAGTATTTTTTACTTCTGTAGCTACTTGTTGTAGTAATTTCAATACTGCCATTCTATATCACGCTATAGTAATTCACTCTTTTTTCTTGAGAGCTTTTGCATCTGCTTCAAGTTTATCAATACTTGCACCCAAAGCATCTTGTGATACATTATTTTGTTCAGCAGACATATCAAGTCATCCAGACATAATCTGGCTTCAAAAATTTGAACTAATATCACTAACTTTATCTTCAATACCATTTACCTTATCAGCAATTGGACTTAAGCTCTCTTTAGCTTTAGCAAAAAAGTCAGGTTCTTTATAATTCGGATTGATTTTTTTAATAAATCAAAATACATTACCCAATGAATTTATACTAGAACTAATTTGCATTCATAATCCTATCTTTGTTACTTTCTCAACTTTCTTAATTAACTGTTCTGCACGAACTGGATCATCTTTGAGTTTTTCTTCAATATCTTTTTGTAATGATTCAGCAACTACAGAAATTAATCTCTTGAGATCTTTTGAGGTCTCTTTAGTAACTTTTTCTTGTTCTTTTGTCATATTAACATCTATAATTTTCGTATCAGCAGAATTAGCTCACGTTTCAGTGGATGAGATATTTTGTGGATCCAATTGTAAATTAGGATAATAGTACTTCATAATGTGGTGAGGTTAATTAAATTATACTAGTGTGTTTTCTATATAACGGAAGAATTCTCAATAATTAGCTCTAGAATCGAATGTTTCTTTCAAAGAATCACTTATAAATGATCGTGTAAATACTTTAGTATCAATACCATTTTCATTAAATACTCCTCTTCATCTAAACATATTTCAAAAGAATCAAGTATCATAGTATGATAAAGATAAGTTAGGATTATTTTTCTTAAAATCTGCAGAGAACCAATTAAATAGATGAGCAACTAATGCCGCTTCCTCGAGAGATTCATATGATACTTTATATTTACCTTCAGCTACTATCCATTTATTATCTTTTTGTTCTAATTTTGTTCTTTTACCCCAAGAAACTACTTCTTTTGTAACTGGGTCATACAGAACATCTCATCTTTTTGTTTTTCGGTCCAAACGACCACAAGTTTTTTGAATACGATCTGTTAATGCATCAACCACTTCTGTAGTTTTTTTATCTACTCAAGTTAGTCAAACAATTTTTGCATCACTAATCTGTTGATCTGTTGGAGATGATACTCAAGGTAGTTGTGAAATATATGATTTTTGTATATTTGGAATATGTAGTGAAGTGCCAATAAATTCATTGGTTGTAACTGCACTAATATTGCTATTACTATCTAATGTAAAATATCGATATTGTAATTGTCCCAATCATGCTCTTGCTGCTTGAGATACAAGGTAGTAAGGAAGTTTACAATATCCTCCATTAGCATGTTCATTCAAATATTTTATAATATCTTCTGTGGTTTTCTTTTTATTTTGATCATTTGAAGCTTCTTTTTCTTCAGTAAGAATAGTTCTAATTTTATTAATAAATTCTTGATTAACTACACCGTCAGTCGTCTCAGTAGCACTATCAATAACGCGGTGTCCACGCATATACATTCATTCTCCAGAAGATGGGTTTATAAAAACATCTTTACCATCTTTATCTTTACCAAGAGATACACCACCAAACCATTTTGCCAATACAGAATCAACACTAGATTTTTCAATATCAAAGAAGTCTAATTTAATATTATCAACGGCTCGATCTACATTAAGCGTCCATCATCACATACTAGCTAGGCTATTACCAGTTTTATAATACAATCAATGTTTTGAGTCTTTTGTTTCTGAAAAGTATTCTTTAAGATTGGTACTATTATTTGGTCCTTCATAACCGTGAAATTCTTTTGCTATACGATATATAATATTCTGTCTCATATCTTCACTATAAGGAAAATCTTCAGTAAAACGTCATTGATCCATATTCCCCATTAGACGAGTTTTTACTTCTTCATGTGATAATAAATGAGCCCCCATTGTAAATTCTCATGTAGTTTGTAGTTTTTCTAAACACATCTTAGTATCTACATCATCTCTATCAATAATAGATATGAAACGATTTTTCTGTTCAAAGGGAGTACGAATATTTTTCCACTCAGCATATTTCTTAACGAATAAACAGATATCTTTTACTCATGCTACTTCTTGCTGTACCTCATTCGTTTCTTGTATATCAGCACTACCAACTAATCCTGAGAAATATTCATTTCTCTGTAAAAACTCAGAAAGTTGCAAAGGATTCTCTTTTCATATCTTTTCCAATGCTATGAATACTTTTTCATTTTCACTCTTCAATTGGTCTCATCGTTGTTTCATATAATCATCTAATCAAGTAACATTAATACTTGGGTCTTGTTTCAAGCGTGCTGAAACGGCACTTTCAGACATTAATTTCTCCAAAAATGAGAATCAAGTACCTTGTTTAATTGCATTAGAAAATTGCAATATATGTTCTCATGCTGGAGGTAGGAACTGTTTAATATATTGTAATCTAGCATCTATTTTAGCATCAAGTTCTAATTTTTGTGTATCATATATATTCTTCTCATCTGATGTTAGTAAATTATATTTATTATCGCGATCAACAGATGCAACAAATCAATATGCAGGAGATTCTTCTAAATATAAATTAGCTCGAACTCCATCTTCAACAGTTTGTATTTTACGACTCTTATTTACTCCTCACATCCATCAACAAATCTTTTCATTTACTGATAGATTATTTCGTGTAGATCATGCAAAAGATTGAATAATAGCTTGTTTAATTTCTGTTCTTTCTTGTACAATCAAATCCATTTTATCTTGAAGATAAAAATCCTTTACATCAAAATAACAAGTCTTTAATACTTGATTAACACCTTCTCCAGCAGCAAGTACACCTAGTGTTACCCAACCATAAGGCCCAGTAGCAAGTAATGACATAGCCATTGGTACGCCAACACTTAAAATACTAATACTATGAGTTACTCAAGCTTCTCGTTGTTTATTTGATTTTCTATCAGCATTTCTCATTTTACTAAAGTCATTATTTGCTCGATTATATGTCTCCATTCAAATATATGCTAGGTCAAAGATGGGGATTCACTTTGTTAATTTAGCAAGCTTAGTAAGTTCAGATCATTTTGCTAATACATTTACAGTTCAAGATACTCATTCTACTGTTTTTGCTTCGGCAAGTACTTTGATTACATCATCAGATAATCATGTAAATCATTTAGTATTCAAAAGTGACTGAATTTGTTTTGTATCTTGAATCTTTGCTATTTCTTCAATAAGTTTTTGATCTTTACTAATATCAGCAAGTATTTTCATACCTGCAGCATCTACTTTACATAATTCAAATAAATTAGCAGAAAGTACATTCTTCTTAACCAAATCTTTTCGCAATGCTAATTCTTTCATTGCAGAAGTGCTATTCTCTGCATCTTTACATATCTGAAGCATATTTTTAAGTTGTTTTTGTTGTGATTTCAATAACTGTGTATCCTTCATTTTATATTCCAGGCTTTTTGTAAGTTCTTGTAATCACTTTTTCATTTCTCATTCTGTTAGTACTTTTTCTAATTTTTCAGCTCTAGCTTCAACCATACGATTACGAATTTTAGATTGTGCTATCTCTCATGTAAGTCATGTTGCGATTATTCATGTACTAACATAGCCGTTCCCTCATTCTTTTCACTCCATCATAGTATGTTTATCTACTACTTTTGCATTTTCTTCTTCTCAAGTAGGAGTAGAAGTATTCTGTGGAGTTATAGGAGCTGGTTTAGATTCTTCTTGTGGTGTATCAGTATTCACAGGTGTATCAGGAGTAGTATTAGTAATAGCAACACCTGTTTTCAATGCTTCTAAATCTTGTTTTGTTTGTGCTTTAATCAGTAATTGTTGTTTTTCTTTTATGATCTTATAAATTCTTTCAACTGTAGATTGTGGTAGTTTATCTATGAGAAATTTTTCAAATTTATTTAGTTCTAATTCTTGCACACTTTCGCCTAATGGTTCTGTTTGTAAAAGTACTTTTTTTACTTTCCCTTCTACAAAAATAAATACTCACTGTTGCAAAAGATTAAGATCTTTTTTAATCTCTTTCACATATTTTATTGCTAATTCTTTTTTGAGTATTAGCACTTCATCTGTACTAGGAGTTTCAATTGGGTTCATCGATTAGTTATTTAATAAATTTACATATATTTTTTAATATCGCAGATACATCCTTAGATGTTGCTGCTAATTTTGCGATTCGTTTTGCATCCAAAGCTAATATCTTAGCAGTTTCACTAGCATACTTATCAAATAATCCTATTGCTTTCATCTCTTGTACAAATTTTTGTCCATTTACATCTGCCTGCAATATTTTTAGCAAATCATCTGAAAATGTTCATCCTGCATGAAGATGTAATACTTGATTATAAACCTTACTAACATCCACTCAATGATCTACAAGTCTTGCTAAGTAAGACAAACGCATTCATTTAGATGCTTTACATACTTCAATAAGTTCTTTAAGCTTTGCTAATTCAGCAGGATTTGTAATTTTACTCATTTCAAGTGCCAAATTTTTGAGCGCAGTTGTTTCCTGTTTAGCTAAGAGAATTGTTTCTGCTGATGTAGACATTTTAGTAGTATTTTCAATAACTTGTATTTGTTTACTAATATCAGCATGTAATAATTTTTGTTCAGGCGTAAGTTTAGATACATCTTTTCGAGCGTCGATAACTGCAGTAGTAGCTGGATTAGATACCTTCTTTCAATCTACGACAGA
>JAYTKZ010000134.1:0-3667 GCA_043729885.1 bacterium | reverse complement strand
CCCGCAGCAGATATACTAGCAGATGCAGTTGCACTAGCTGCTTTGAGTTTATCAGTAGCAGTTTCAGTAGCAGATTTAAGTTTATCTCCTGCTGCAGCCATAGTAGATGAAGCAGTTTCAGTAGCTGTCTTTAGAGTAGACTCAGCAGTTTTACCTAAACCACTCAAAAATCCTTTAATTCCATCAAATATTCCCATGGTCTTGTAGAGTAAATATTAAAAGTTACTTATGAAGATAGAGAAAAAATATACAATATCAAGCCTATTTCTTGAGGAAAATCATCACAACTGCAGCACATATAAGCGCTAACATAATTGCAATATAGACAGTATTTTTTCGTTTTTCAGCTTGAAATCATTTGTGGAGTTCTCTCACTTTTTGTTCTAATTTTTCTTTATCATGTACTAATTGTTGCTTTTCTTCATGATATTCTGGTAGAGCTATCATATGTTTCAATCTACCTTCCATCTCCCCTAGTTTTTGTTGAAGAACGAAGATCATTTTATTCTTATCTTCTAGATTTCCATCTTTTTCACGAATTAAGTCAAAAAACTTATCCATTTTTTGATCAAGTTGACGGATTGTTGCGTTGTTTGAATTATGTGAACTCATAGGTTGTACTGATGTAGATGATGATCTCTCATCCCCTGATACAACTTCAGTTTGGTATCCATCTTGGTGGAGCATAGCAAACTCATCTTTGAGCTCGTCTACTTGTTCTTTGGCTAAGATTACTTTGTTAGCCACTTTTTTGTATGACAATTTTCCAGATTTTACATATCTGTCGATAGTTCTTGTTGAAACACTAAGATAACTAGCAGCTGCTTCTCTGCTGATTGAGTACGTTAATTGAGACATGTTTATAATATCTTTTTCAAAACTAAAGTGAGGATAGTGACAATGATAGACAAGATGAATGTTTGTTCGATACTTCCAAGTGTTACTACTACGCCAAGTCAAAGCGAGTTAATAATATAAGCAAACAAGTATAAAGCAAGCATATTGAGAAGAATCCCAGCAATTCCCAATGTAATCCAGTTAATTGGAGTAGTCAAGAACTTCAATATTGGTCTAGCAACATGATAGATTACCCAAAATATGAGTCACATCAGTAATAGTACTGGTGCTGCTTCCCAAGAAATCGGTGATATTTGAAGTCAACCAAATGGAATCCACAATGCAATTATCACTAATACAACTGTATTGAGAATAACCGATCGAATGAGATTTTTTATCATAATGATTAGTATGTCACATAAAGGTTAGACAATACTAGACAAATCAAAAGTGTATACAATAGTAAATTGTATTTATCCACAAATTATAGTTGACATTATGTATTATATTAGATATAATATCGTTCTAAAAATATAATTATGAACATATTATTAATCATTGCTATTATCGTAGCTATTATTACCGCTTTAGCATCTTTTGTTATAGGAGTAGCCTTATCTATGAATGGGAGTAGCATGTGGAAGCTATTTGATAGCAAATTCCACAATACAAATGGGAAAATGCTAGGATTTATAGTCACATTCCCATTGTGGGTAGTTGGCTACGTGTCATCGCTTGTAGGATACTATTTTTTCAATGTATTCATGCATACTGTAATATTTCTAGCTTTTAGATGTTTCAGTGCTAAAGCTCACATTAGCAAATGGCTTTCAAAACCAATTCCTTACGCTGTAAAGTAGTAATCTTTCATCTCTAAACTTATTTTCCTGGTTTTATGCCAGGATTTTTTTGTTCTTACAACGTAAACCCTACTCTATCTTTTATCAACGCAATCTTCACTGAAGCTTGTTCACGAGCTTTTTGTGTTCCTTCTTTGAGAATATGACGGATATCGTCATCAGTGAGTGTATTGTACTTTTCTTGAATTGGCGTCAAAAATCACATCAATTTCATATGAAGCATGTCTTTTACTTCTTTGTATCCCATTCCCCCATCAGTATATCTTTTTCTGAGAACGAAGTTCTCATCTTCTGTTAGGAAGAGTTTGAGGATTTTGTAGACATTGCATGTATCGGGATCTTTTGATTCATCGATACCTTTTGTGTCCGTCGGTATTAACTTCACTTTTTTTAAGACAAGTTTCTCATCATCAAGTAATCCTATATAGTTGTTGTATGATTTCGACATTTTGCGACCATCGATTCCTGGGACTGTTGCTACATCTTCATCAATAATTGGGACTGGTAGTATAAATGTATCGCCAAAAGTTCTATTAAATTTCTCAGCTATATCACGAGCATATTCTACATGTTGCTTTTGGTCCTTTCCTACGGGGACTTCATTTGCATCATACAGCAAGATATCACCTGCCATCAAAATTGGATATGAGAATACTCACACAGAAATTTCATTTGCTTTACCTTTCGCTACAGCATCTTTGTACGCATGCATACGCTCCATCGTTCACATATTTGTAATACATCCCAAAATTCGCCCACACTCTGCGTGAGCTGGGATATCTGCTTGGTTATATATCAATGTTTTTGTAGGGTCGATTCCACAAGCTATATACATTTTGAGCGCATTCATACAATACATATGAATTTTTTCTGCATTGTGGACAGCTGTCAATGAATGTAAGTTTGCCAAAAACATATAGACATCATACTGTCAGCTAGCTTGTGCTTTCAGCATTGGAGCTATCGCTCCAAAATAGTTTCCTATATGGAGATGTTCTCATGTCGGTTTAATTCATGTAAGGATACGTTTTTTCATGGTGGATGATGGTGTGGTAAAATAGTATATTATTGTATTATTCTATTTGTGTCATCCCGGGCTTGACCCGGGATCTAGACCCCGCATCAAGTGCGGGGTGACATAATTGATTCCGTTTTACTCATTATCATGCAAAAATCTAGCTTTTATTCAATTTCTGGTAATGACTCAATCAATATACTCAAACTCTTTTCAAAATGATCTATCGCATCCTTGTAGACAAAATATGAACCAAGGTGATAATTATAGACTGGAATATTGAGATTAATTCCAACTCATCTTGTCTGGTTTTGATACTGCATTGCTTCAGACCTATTGAGAATTCATAGTGCTGTTTGTATATTTTCAAATCAAGCTTGTTCACTTAGTTTAACATATTGTTCATCTAGTTGATAATCTGCTGTTTTGCTTATAAAAAGTGCTTGATGAGGATTATTTGGTATTTCATTGTTCATAGGACTAATATCCAGAATCAATTGTCTTTTTGGCATAAACTGTTGAATAAAATACATTGCTCATTGATTCTTATCTTCTTCTTGTCCACAAAGACAAATTGCATTGTGTTGCAGAAAATTTGTATCTTTGTTTTTGAGTGCAAGTTCCATAGCAATAACTACACCAAGTTTATTATCTAATCCAGTAGCAATAATTGATGCAGGGAGATCTTGGAATAATGGTTTATAGCGAATCGGATTACCTCGTTGTATTTTAGATCTATGAATTGGATCAACAGTTACTTGTAGATTATGTATATCGTTTTGTTCCATGCTGAGTAGGTTTGGAGATGAGATAAGTCCTGGTATGATACTATCTTTTGTAATGATTTCTATATCCCTTCATATAAACATAGATGGGCTTATTCGTCACTTTGACTCTATGTGAATCGTTGTGTCATCTATATAGCTCACTCGCCCACCAACTTCATCAATATGTG
>JAYTKZ010000133.1:0-5729 GCA_043729885.1 bacterium | reverse complement strand
CAACATATAGCTCGTACTGCATTTTTTCTAGGTAAATCTTATTTCTGGAAATGAGACTATTCAAATGCTTTAGTATATTTGAATCAAGTAGCAGATGATCAATATGTAACAGATGCAGTTAGGTATATGATTCTAACATATAATGCACAAAATAATACTGATAAAATGATGCATTGATTCCGTTATTTGTTAACAGAAAAAAAATTAACACCTGGTGATTACTTATTGTTATATGATATAGTTTTCTTTGAACCTTATACAAAAAAGATAGAAAATAATGATCTAATTTCTGCTTACGAATTAAAGATTATTATACCATATATTGATTCATGTAGAAAGAATATTGCAAAATCAGCTCCATATGTGTGTAAATATGGCGAAGCGTGACGATATCTGTCTCAAAATAAACCTGAAAAAGCTCTCAAAGATTTGCTCTATTTAACAAAAACATATCCACATCCAACCGTCTATAAAGCACTATGAGACTACTATACACGCCAATGAGACAATGAAAAAGCACAGTGATATTTCATTAAATCACTAATAACATCAGCTGATACCTATGAAAATACCTCTATTTATTCTTGAAATACTACCCCAAAATAAGTACAAAAGAGGGTATTAGATAATAGGTGAAAATAAATATTAACTATTATACCTAATTATCTATAAAGTTACTTCACTATGAACATTTTTTATTCTGCATATGGCCAGTATATTCTTGTTCAGAATAACTTTTTTATCATGAAAAAAATCCCATGTATCCATCACGATTATATGATATTCTAATGTATGGTTGAGCACTGCTAATCATATTATGAATAGTCAGCATGATAGCAGTCATAGTATTGTTGTACAAATGGAATCGTATGATAACTACTGGTACTCGCACAATTCAAAACATTTGAAGTTCAATGTTAGTACCTATTCTAGCAATTGTGTGATTATTCCGTGATAATATTCTAAAGCCAACAAAATCAAAAAAAGATAATTAAGAACTAATAACTATTTATTTTGTGTTAATACTTATTCAACTGATGAAAACTCCTAGTCAAACTAAATTATTACGATTTGCATGATTTTTAGTGTTTTTCGCTGTATTCACATTTTTTATGTGATATAAAACTGACACAACTACATGAAAATCTCTTTTAACTCCTTCATTAAACGGTTTATCTCAATTTAAGAAATGATTAGATCTAGCAGGATGAGTGAGATTAACATATAAAATTGATTTCTCTAAATACGAAGAAACTTATGCGAATGATGCGTCACAATTGATTCAAGTTAAAAAGATTGCACAAGATGTAATCCTAAAGAATATTGACCAAAGAATATCTAAATTATGAGTAAGTGATTACAATGCATTTGTGCAAAAGTATTCTGACTGAGAATATATAGTTGTAGAAATTGGTTGAGTACAAGATATAGAAGCTGCTAAAAACCTTATTGGAAAGACAGTAGAATTGGAATTCAAGGTGCCAAATGAGTCTACAGATAGTGATCCTGTAGTATACCGTGAAAGACAAAAGACTGCTGAAAGTATATTCTCTGAGGTAATAAAAAATCCATCAATTATGAAAGATGTTGGTTCAAGTAGAGGTTCACAAGATGTTTCATTTAACACATATTCAGAGTCTACATTGGATCAACTCCCAATGTTTTATGCAAATAATATTGAAAAACTTGAATCAATTTCTAGTGGGACATTGTATCCTAGCTTATTTACTGGATTATATCACTTATCAATTTCTGCAAATGAAGGTGGTCAGCTAGATACTCAAACACTTGAATGATTTACAATGGTATTATATAAAGGGAAAAAAGATGTGGTAATAGAGGAGGTACCTTTATGAGATGTTCTAAAATATACAGAAAAGAATTCATTGGAAGCAAAAAGAACTATACTACGTACATTTGAATGAAAAACTCAAGACTTACGTTATGATGCTCCCTCTAAAAGTGTTATCTATGTTTGAGAACAAGAACTTCCAAAACAAGATTGATATGATGTAGTAATATTTAAAGTAAATAGCTGAGCAGATGCAAATGCATCGTTAGCTGCTATTGAAAAAGGAGAAAGAAAAGATGTTGAAGAAGTTCTAAAAGGATGGAAGACAATGGTAGAAATCAATACAACACTTCCAACATATCAATATGATGAAGCTAAAAAAGTAAGTTTAGTTACTGAGTTAGATGGAATATATATTATTAAAATCCGTGATACAAAAAAAGAAGTTGATACAATATATCCTACATTAACTATTAAAGTATCTGGAGAAAAACAATGAAATGATATTATTAAAGCATTAAAAAATAATACTCTTTATAGTTTTGATGATATCTTTGTTTCAGATTCTCAAAAATGGGTTCCAGCAAAAGATCCTATCACAAACGAATTACTCAATGGAAGTTATTTCGAACTAGCAAATGTTGGACAATGACAAACTGGGAAACCAGTAGTATCAATTCAATTCAACGATAAAGGTAAAACTATCTTCTGTAATCTTACAGAACAACATATTGGTAAAGAAATGGCTATCTTTGTTGGTTGAAAACTAATGACTGCACCAGTTATTAGAGATAAAATTTGCTGATGAACTGCACAAATAGATTGAGCTTTTGATATAAAATGAGCAAGATTATTAGCAGATGATTTAAATAGCTGAGCATTACCAGCTCCACTTCAATTATCACATGAAGAAAAAGTTGCACCATCATTGTGAGAATCAGCTCTCAACTGAGCACTACTTGCGTGATTTGTATGATTAATCATTATTTATATTATTATGTTTATATTATATGGTGCTAAGAAAGCTAATATAGCACTCATATGATTAATTACATTTCTTATATATTTACTTTGATGAATTAAATTATTTGGAGTAGTATCATCTTTGAGTGGTATCGCAGCAATTGTACTTTCACTTGGGATGGCAGTTGATGCTAATATACTGATGTATGAAAGAATTCGTGAAGAACTAAAGGGATGAAAATCAATGAAGACAGCAATTGAAGATTGATATAATAGATCATTGGCTCCAATTAGAGATGGTAATATCACAACTGGTATTATTTGATTACTCTTGTTCCTTGTTTGAGTTAATGTATTCAAATGATTCGGTACAATGATGTTAATCAATATGGTGTTAATATTATTTATTGTGACGCCACTTACTAAAGAACTACTATTACTATTCTATAGAACTAAAAAATAAAAATAATACCGATATATGGGCAGTAGAAAACTATTGTCCCTAGACTCTCTTTCTGATATTCTTTATTATATACTATATCAATGAAAAAAACTATTATCCTTATAATTGGAATACTAATACTATTAATATGATGATACAATTTACTAGATTCATATTTGTGTAGCCATTTATATTATGGATGGGGACCTTTTTCATCATGTAGTTGATGACAAGGAAAATGAATTGATATGGTATGAAATTCTGCTAATCGAGGGATACTTATGTGGGGGATACTTTCTGCATTAGTGCCAGTGTTATATCTTATGATTGCTAAAAAGATTTCACTACGCAATATGATGGCAACATTTTTTTGCTGAGCAGCATTGTATGTTGTAGGTGCATTGATTATTAAAGACTCTCTATTTGGTCAGGGATTCTTGATTTTAATTTTCAATATTGCTGTATTATTTGTACTACTATATTGGTTTTTGGCTGCAATGATTGTTTTTGGGAATACAATATTCAATCTAGTAAAATGGAATATATGAGGTAGTATTCATGAAATATTCTTAAAATTTACATTATGACTTATTGTATTCTGTTTTATTAATGTACTACTATTACAATTTCACTTATTTTATTGAATAATAATTATTCTAGAGATAATTTTACTTACTTACTTGATGAGTAAGAAAAAACAAGATCTTAAAGAAGTAGCAGTAAATATTGAAGAATTTATTGATAATACTCGTACTACATTTTCATTTTCAAAAAATAAATTTCTATCAATCTTTTTTATTGGAGTAGTATTAATGGCAGTATGGTACACATATGTTTGATTTAATTTAGCATATATACCTTATCCTACTGCTTGGGATGCTAATCATGCCTATATCTTTTTCCCAAGAATACGGGCAATTAATAACTGATTATATCGATGAACTGATGGGACAGCATGATCAGTACCATTTTTATGGTATGGGTTTCTAACATTCTGGTTTAAATTTGCTCAAACAATGCCATGAAACTCATGATTATTTGGTATATCACCAGATAGTTTAACTGTACTAATGAATTTTTGGAGTGGCCCATTTATATTCATTGCATCTGGATTTACTATACATGCAGTTCTTAAAATGTTAACTGCATCTAATCAAGAGAGCCAACTAGATTCAAATGCTATCATGATGTGCATATTATTGTGATTATTATTAGTTATCCTTTGGCTAACAAGTTGAATGGGAGCATTCCTAATATTTGTTGATAATAAAACAGATTTAGCAGTATTGTTCTTCACTATTATAGCTATTTATACATGAATCCAATTTTTGTTAGCACTAAAACATGAACAATGAAATAAATATATAAAACACTATGCGATATTATCGTGATTTTTCTTTGCTGCATCAATTCTTGCTAAACCTACAGGTATGTTTGATGTGATGCATTTTGCTATATTATTTTTCTTACAATGGAATTGGGTAGTATTAGCAATATGATGATATCTAGCTATTCTATGATGACTTTGACTTACAAAACTTCTCTTAGTTAGCCAATTTATTACTACATCTCAATCATATCTGTTACTACTTATTTGATGAATATTAGCTTTGATATGATTTATACCAACAATCAGAAAAAAGTTCCGTCTTTCATATCTTCGTCATTTCTTCATTTGGATATTTACAATTATTTTTATACTAATTCTTTATAAGTGACCATTTGCACTTATTCAACAACTCAAAACTGATTGAAAAATAAATATTCCTAATATTATTCGTATAATACTATTAGCTGACAGAAATACACCTTCTCAGAAAATATTATTGGCTTCAAATGTTTCTTTAGCAACTCTTTCATGAGAAACAGCATCAATATCATGAGATATACAAACTTGAAACATAACTACTCAAGCAACCGAACCTACTAATGTGCTTTCAAAATCACAATGTATAGGAAGTCTTGAGTGAAAAAACCTCTATGAAAATCTTAGAACTGCTGGTACAGATTGATTAAGTGAAGACCAGTGAAGATATATTTGATATGGTCAAAAAACATTTAAAAGCATTTGGATGCTTTCTCGAGTGCCTGATGGATGTTATAGTATCTATGGTGATGCTCGTTGATTATGTATGAAGATTGATGATATCAACAACTGAACGAAAGAAAGTGTAGTAACATTACTTGAACAGCAACCTGTAGTTAATGATTCACCTATTATAGGATTACTTGATAGACTAAAAAAATCTAGTGATACATTTCAGGAAACTAGAATTAAAAGAGACATAGTTACATATGTTCAATCAAATACATTTATAGTTTGAGCTAAAGGAATATCAATCCCATATAAATTCCTTGTCCCATTTAATGTTACAGCTAACTGGTCATTACAAAATCTGAGTAGTTACTATACTGATATATGAATTATCTGGCTCTTATGATTTTTTATTGCACTACTATGAGTATTGTATTGAACTATAACTCGCAATAAGCAATTAACTCAATTCTCTGTTATTACACTTTGATCTTGGG